>JAHBUR010000041.1 GCA_019637975.1 Bacteroidota bacterium
AGATCAGGTTGAAGTTGAAGTCCGTAGTACCGTAGGTACAGAAACTCCAACAACGGGGAATAGCTGCCAACGCCTGCATTGATAACCTCGATTCGCTGTTCCGATGCAGCACCGGCGTTCAACTCCGTTTCGAGAAGTTTGGAAAACGTTTCAGCTTGGTTGACCCCCTCTCCCACCGTGAAAGAGTCACCCAGCATCAGAATACGAAATGTGTTTGAGGGTTTGGCAATTGTGAAATCCCTGTCTCTAAGTCCCAGTGAGTTCGTATTGAAGTCCGTATCAAAGTCGGTTCGGACGAGCCTGCCCTGTACATTGCTCGGATTGACGTGGTTCAGGATCACATCATCTTTGAAAGCTACGTATACTCCGGTTGCATGGGGTTCAATGATCCTCACAATCGCCTCAAGCATGAGAAGGCCGGCAAGAGTTCCGAGAAGGAACAGGCCGAAGGCCTTTGCGCCCCTGACGATAAGCGATTGATTGGTAAGTCCCTGTTTCATGATTGAGTCTCTACAAGACAAGTACTTGGAATGTTAAGAAGGTAAACAGGTTCGAGGATTATGCTGATGGACAATACACAGAATGAATGCTTGCGAGCAGCAGTTCGGAACTCCGAGGTAGAGGTTTGGGGCGTTGAGCGAAAGGAATACCCTTTTGCCAATTGGTACTTCTGAATCGGCGGATGAGTAAAGGCAAAGACGATTGTGTCGCGAGCCTCAACAAAACACACGACTTTGATATCAAGCAACTGCTTTCCTCATGAAGTCGACGTGACGCCTTGCAATTGGCCGGCGCTCTGCAAACATTCGACAAGCCTGAAGGAGCATGACGCTGAGTTTTACCATAATGCATTGGAGGAGAGTCTCCCCTAATCAGGAGCGACCCTCCTCCGGAACTTGAAGACGACGAGAGTCTAGAACAGAGTATAAATAAAGGGCGCCAAGGCCGAGCCCTGGGTAAATACAAGCAGGAACCCAAGAAGCAACAACATGAAAACGATGGGACCCAGCCACCACTTCTTGCGTACCTTCATGAATTGCCACAATTCCCCAACAATAGCAAATTTGCTTCTTGCCACGAGTCTTTTCTCCTATGAATATGAACTCTTTAGAATGTTCGTGAAGCGTGTTTCGGATCGAACTTGCTCAGGTCACGTTTCACCCAATAGCTTTTTGCCGACTTATCAATCTTCTCGTCAAGCAGGTCTTTGCCGAGCGCTCGCATCAACAAGCCGATTGGCGTGACGATAAGATAGAAAAAAATACCGAGAAAAATGCGTGTCCAAAACCAGCCGAGGATGAATGCAAACTTCATCCACGCATAGTGGAAATGCTTCATCACGGGATATGCAACATGGCATAAGGCGTAGATTGCGATGCCTGCAGGCAGAAAGATCTTCCACCAGAATGCCGACATTCCTCCACTCCAATCCCAGCCCGTCCAACCGGTCGTGTGACTATTCTTTATGAAGATAAAGGCAGCTATGGCCGTAAAGACAATAAGGAATGCTTTCCCGGTCTTCTTCACTGCCTCTTGCGAGGTATCTACTTTTTCAATCAAGTTCGAACTCCTTCATCCAATCTGAATCTTGTTCAAGTGGTTTCTGTTGTGTTTTCGCAACGATGTAATTTCCAATGACCAGGTAATCCATATGCGTTCGCATCAGGCATTTGTACGCCTCCGCCGGACGGCAGACAATCGGTTCGCCGCGAACGTTAAACGACGTATTAATGATAACCGGACATCCGGTTTTCTTGTAGAACGCATTAATGAGATCGTAGTACATCGGGTTGGTTTCCCGGACAACCGTTTGAATACGGGCGGAGTAATCAACGTGAGTGATCGCAGGAACGTCTGAACGCGGCACGTTCAGTTTATCAATACCGAACAGTGCCTCTTCCTCTGCTGTCATTTTTACGCGACGATCCTTGACGACATCCGCGACAAGAAGCATGTACGGGCTTTCACATTCCATTTCGAAATAGTCCGAAACCTTTTCGCGCAGCACCGACGGAGCAAAGGGCCGGAACGATTCGCGGAATTTGATTTTCAGATTCATGATGGATTGCATCTTGGGCGAACGTGCATCGCCGATAATGCTTCTGCCGCCGAGTGCACGGGGGCCGAATTCCATTCTTCCCTGAAACCACCCTATGACGTTTTCGTTTGCGATGAGCTCGGCAACGGTATCGGCCAGTTCTTCCGGCGCTACCTTCTGATACACTATCTCGTTCATTCGAAGGAAATGTTCGATCTCGGCATCCGCGTACACGGGCCCGAGGTATGATCCCGCCTGCGAATCCTTGACGTTATCGGCTTGCCGTGGATTGTTCAAGTACACATGCCATGTGTACAATGCGGCACCGAGTGCACCGCCTGCATCGCCTGCAGCAGGTTGAATCCAGATATTCTCAAACGGACCTTCACGCAGGACGCGTCCGTTGCCGACACAGTTCAAGGCCACACCGCCTGCAAGCACAAGGTTTTTCTGTCCCGTTTCCTTGTGCACATGGCGTGTCTGTCGCAACATGACTTCCTCGGTGACTTCCTGAACGGAACGGGCGAGATCCATTTCCCTTTGAGTGAGTTTCGTCTCGCCAACACGGGGCGGACCTCCGAACAAGTCGGCAAACTTGTCGTTGGTCATCCTCAAACCTGCACAGTAGTCGAAGAACTCCATGTTCATCTTGAATGAACCATCTTCCTTCAAATCAAGGATATGATCATAGATCTGTTGCACATACTTCGGCTCGCCGTACGGCGCAAGACCCATCACTTTGTATTCTGCTGAATTGACTTTGAAACCTGTGAAGTACGTGAAGGCCGAATACAGCAATCCGAGCGAATGCGGAAAGTTCAGTTCGCCATGAATCCTCAATTCATTCCCGTTACCCACACCGTAACTTGTGGTCGTCCATTCTCCTACTCCGTCAAGCGTCAGGAATGCAGCTTCTTTGTACGGTGACGGGAAAAATGCAGATGCTGCATGTGATTCATGATGTTCCGGAAATAGTATTTCTCCTTCATACCCCAGATCCTTTTCAATCATGTTGGGGATCCAGAGTTTATCCCTCAGCCACAACGGCATTGCCATGAAGAACGATTGAATACCCCGGGGAGCATATGCAAGATAGGTTTCGAGAAGGCGTTCAAACTTGAGCAATGGCTTATCATAGAACGCGACGTAGGAGAGATCGTTTGCGGTGATCTTTCCTTCCGTCAGGCAATATTCGATCGCGTTCTTCGGGAAGTTGAAGTCGTGCTTCTTTCTCGTGAAGCGTTCTTCCTGCGCTGCTGCAATGATCTTGCCGTCTTTGACAAGCGCGGCCGCAGAGTCGTGATAGTAGGCCGAAATGCCCAAAATGTACATTACTCTTCTCGCTGGTGTGTTATTGTGTGGTGTGATTATTCAAAGATATTCAAAACATATCAAATTGATGTGCCGTAAGCCACAACTCGCGCACGGCAAGATGTGCCGCATTTACAGCTGGAACGAGCGTATGTACTCCACCATTCGTTCGCAGTCTTCCAGTGATTCCACGGGCTTTGCCTCTCCGCCCTGAGCGGCAAGGTCGTGATGCTCTTGAATGCTGAGCACCGAAAGCTGATTACTCTTAATCTCTTCTATACTTTTGCTTGCAGAAGCGGCGGCAGCAAGCGTGGTAATAAAAGGAACTTTGTATTCCATTGCTGTCCGCCCGATAGCATGCTCATCTTCACGAGATGTTTGACCCAACGGGGTCAGGATTATCAACTGTACCCAACCGTTCTTGATAATATCAACGATGTTCAGCGTCCAGTTCCCCGCTTTGAGAACCGGCCGATTGGGGATACCATTGTCAGTAAGAAAATGTGATGTGCCCTCGGTAGAGAGAATATTAAACCCGAGCCGAACATAGCTTCTAATAATATTTGCAGCCCGCTCTTTTTTGTCGTTATCGTTCAAGCTGATAAAGATCGTTCCGGCCTGTGGCAACGCCAGACCCGCGGCGATTGACGCTTTTGCAAAGGAGACTCCGAAACTATCGGAGATGCCCATCACTTCACCCGTTGATCGCATCTCTGGCCCGAGAAAATGCCGCGCTTGGGGGAACTTGTTGAACGGGAACACCGACTCCTTTACAGAAACGTGTTTCGCCCAACTGAATCCTCTCACATCCAAATCCTTCAACTTTCTGCCAACCATGAGTTTCGCGGCTATTTTCGCCAGCGGTACACCCGTTGCCTTGCTGACGAACGGAACCGTGCGTGAGGCTCTCGGGTTTACTTCCAACACATACACAACCCCATCCTGCATCGCATATTGGACGTTCACAAGACCCACAACGTTAAGCGCAAGTGCGAGCTTCCGTGTGTAGGTCATCAGGGTATGAAGCTGTTGAGCAGTAATATGATAGGGGGGAAGAACGCATGAACTGTCGCCGGAATGGATTCCCGCTTCCTCGATATGCTGCATCACACCGCCGATATACACATCTTCACCGTCACTGACGGCATCAACATCGAACTCGAATGCATCCTCAAGAAATCTGTCGATCAATACGGGATGTTCCGGGGATGCAAATACCGCTTTCTGCATGTACTCCCGCAACGCCTCATCGCTGTAGCAAATCTCCATCGCCCGACCGCCAAGAACGTATGACGGGCGAACGAGAACGGGATAGCCGATTGCTGCTGTAATCTCCAACGCTTCATCAATATTTGAGGCAGTTCCCCACGGCGGACATGGAATTTCCAGGTCCTTCAGCAGTTTTCCGAAGCGCTTTCTGTCTTCCGCAAGATCGATTCCCTCGGTTGAAGTTCCGATGATCTTGAAGCCATTCGCCTCAAGCGCCTTGGCAATCTTCAGCGGTGTCTGGCCGCCAAAACTGACGATAATCCCGTCGGGCCTTTCGCGCTCGCAAATGTTCAGCACATCTTCCAACGTCAGGGGTTCGAAATACAGCTTGTCGGTTGTATCGTAATCCGTTGAAACAGTTTCGGGATTGCAGTTGATCATGATGGTCTCGTACCCTTCCTCCTCAAGACCCATCACGCCGTGAACGCAACAATAGTCGAACTCAATTCCTTGCCCGATCCGGTTCGGTCCGCCGCCGAGGATGATGACCTTTTTTCTGTCAGACCGAAGTGATTCGTTCTCGGTTTCATACGTCGAGTAGTGATACGGCGTTTCCGCAGCAAACTCTGCGGCACACGTGTCGACAGTCTTGAACACAGGAATCACGTCAAGCGTCTTGCGAAGGTCGCGGATTTTCTTTTCCTCCGTCTTCCAGAGCGTAGCAAGCTGGCGGTCGGAAAAGCCGTACTCTTTCGCTTTCAGCAAAATGTCGCGGGTGATCTTCTTCACCGATGTCTCCCTATCGCTTCACGCATCAATGGAATATCCCTTCAATTCTTCTTCCATGCCGACAATCTGTTTAATATTGAATAGGAACCAGGGATCGATCTTGGTAATCGCAAACAACTCATCTATCGACATTCCGAGCAAAAAGCCGTACCGGAGATAGAAAATATTCTCGGGCCGTGAGCGTGAGAGTTGTTTTTTGATTTTCTGTTTCCACTCTTCCCTTTCTTCGGGAGAGAGAGTGGCCGGGTCGAAGGAATCCTTGCCGTCGGAGCCAAGTCCGAAACGTCCCTGCTCAAGCGACCGAAGGGCTTTCTGAAGGGCTTCCTTGAATGTTCGTCCGAATGCCATTGCCTCGCCGACCGATTTCATTTGTATCCCGAGCGAGCTGTCCACACCCTTGAACTTCTCAAAATCCCAACGCGGAATCTTCACGACGGTGTAGTCAATTGTCGGCTCAAAGGAAGCCGGCGTGAGTTTGGTAATGTCGTTTGGGATTTCATCAAGAGTGTAGCCAACTGCCAACTTTGCAGCAATCTTTGCAATGGGGAACCCTGTTGCTTTTGAAGCAAGGGCTGATGATCGGGAGACACGCGGATTCATTTCGATAACGAGCCGGCGGCCCGTTTGCGGGTTGACGGCAAACTGAATATTCGATCCGCCCGTTTCAACTCCGATGGCACGAATGATCGTGAGAGCATCATCGCGCATCGCCTCATATTCCTTATCTGTCAGCGTCTGCTGGGGGGCACACGTAATCGAGTCGCCGGTATGCACACCCATCGGGTCGAAATTCTCGATCGAACAGATAATAACAACATTATCCTTTAAGTCCCGCATTACTTCCAGCTCGTACTCTTTCCACCCGAGGATGGATTCTTCCAGCAGTACTTCGTGAATCGGGCTGGCTTCAAGTCCATGTTCAAGTTTCTCGATGAACTCGTCGCCGTTTTCCGCAATGCCGCCCCCGGAGCCCCCGAGTGTAAAAGAAGGCCGGATGATAATAGGAAAGTTGATCCAGCTGGCAAGCTTTAACCCTTCTTCGATTGAACGGACAAAACCGCCGCGTGGGGTATCGATTCCCACTTCATCCATGGTCTTCTTGAACAGTTCGCGATCCTCTGCTTTTTCAATCGCTTCAAGTTTCGCCCCGATGAGTTCAACATTATGCCGGGCGAGGACACCGCTTTTTGCCAGGGCAACGGCGGTATTCAGTGCGGTTTGCCCTCCCATGGTTGGGAGAATTGCATCGGGATGTTCCCGTTCGATAATCTTCTCAACAAATGCGGGAGTGATGGGTTCAATGTAGGTTCGGTCAGCCATATCCGGGTCTGTCATGATAGTCGCCGGATTGCTGTTGACAAGAATAATGCGGTAGCCCTCTTCACGCAACACTTTGCAGGCTTGCGTGCCTGAGTAATCAAACTCGCAAGCTTGCCCAATGATGATAGGCCCCGCACCTATGATCAGGATGGAATTAAGATCAGTTCGCTTTGGCAAAAGAACAAGTCCCCGAAATCGTGTGGTTTCAAATATAACAATCTGCTTTGTATGAGGCAAAGTTTTATATCACAAAAAGCACGGGCGATTCGCAATGAATCACCCATGTCTCGCATTCATTCAAAATCCCAATGAATAACCGTTTTAGGTGGAGAGGATGGTAGCAAGCCGCCACAGATCTTTGTCTATCGACTTGCGTTTTGTCCATGTTTCTTTGAGTGGTGTGAACGAGATTTTCCCGTGAATTTCACCCACCATTATTCCACTTTGTCCTTCAAGCAGGGCATCAACCGCGGCCACGCCAAGCCGGCTCGTGAGCAAACGATCGCGGGCTGTCGGGGATCCTCCCCGTTGGATATGCCCCAGCACGCAAATCCTGTAATCGTATCCGGCGGCATCCTTGATTCTCTCCGCCAGGCTGAGGGCTCCACCTGATTCTTCCCCTTCGGCGACTATGATTATCGCGCTGCTCTTGTGACGTTTTGAACCGGCAAGGGCCTCTTCCAATTCGGAAATATTGGTCTGGGTTTCCGGTACTGCAATGTGTTCAGAACCGGATGTGATTCCGACGTCCAGCGCGATAAATCCGGAATCGCGACCCATCACTTCAACATAAAAAAGGCGATCATGGGACGCGGCAGTGTCACGAATCTTGTCAATCGCCTCCACGGCGGTGTTTACTGCCGTATCATACCCGATGGTATAGTCTGTTCCAAAGAGATCGTTGTCGATTGTTCCCGGCACTCCGATAATGGACACGTGGTGTTCCTCGGCCAACTTCGTCGCTCCCTGGAAAGTTCCATCGCCCCCGATTGCGACAAGTCCGTCGATGTCGGCATTCTTCAGATTTCCGGCTGCCCGGGCCCGACCTTCCGCTGTACGAAACTGCTCCGAGCGTGCAGTCCGGAGTATGGTTCCGCCACGCTGAATAATGTTCGAAACTGAACGCGCCTGAAGATCAACAAATCTCCCCTCGATCATCCCTTCATACCCGTATTGAATCCCCACTACTTCCAGCCCGTTGTAAATTGCGCTGCGTACAACGGCTCGGACACAGGCATTCATGCCCGGGGCGTCACCACCGCTTGTAAACACTCCAATTTTCTTCATAACGTTTGTGCGAAGCGAACATTCACAAATTCGGTTTAAAATCTATCCAACAACCGTTTGAAATGCAAAGAAATTCCTTGCGCAATCTTGAATCTTCACTTCAATATCGCTATGTTCATCTGGCGATCATCATATCCTTCCGGTCGCTGCTTCTTTCTACCCTGCTTCCGGCAGAACGCAAACCTTATTCATTAACACTGAAAGGTTTCTATGTCGTCAAACAATGAACGGTGGGGCTCGCGTGTCGGGTTGGTGCTGGCAATGGCCGGCAACGCGGTCGGCCTCGGCAACTTTCTCCGGTTTCCCGTACAGGCAGTGAACAACGGAGGCGGGGCTTTTATCATCCCGTATCTCGTCTCCTTTCTTGTCATGGGCATTCCGCTTCTCTGGATTGAGTGGTCGATGGGACGCTTCGGAGGCAAGCAGGGAAACCACTCGACCCCCTACATTCTCGACAGCATGACGAAGGCCCGTTGGTTCAAATACTTCGGCGTGTTCGGCATCTGGACGAATCTGGCAGTTGCGGCCTACTACTGCTACATCGAATCATGGACGATGTCGTACGTCTACCACTCCATCATGCGCTCGTTCAGCGGCCTGACACAAACAGAAGTTGCCCAATTCTTCGTTAACTACCTCGACATCACCCAGTCATATACCGGAATACCGTTCGAAGCCGTGTTTTTCTACATCCTTTGCTTGTTGCTCAACACGTGGATACTCTCTCACGGACTGAGTGGCGGCGTGGAACGGGCAGCAAAGATAGGAATGCCCCTGCTCATTCTTTTCGGCTTTTTCCTTGCCATACGAGGCCTCACGTTGGGCACATCCGGTGCTTCACCCGAGCATCCCGATGCATCCGCCTGGGCAGGAATCGACTTCTTGTGGAATCCGCAATTTGATTCACTCAGCAACCCGAAGGTCTGGCTTGCCGCTGCGGGACAAATTTTCTTCACGCTTTCAGTCGGAATGGGGACCATTCACTGCTATGCTGCCTACGTCAAGGCAAAGGATGATATCGCCCTCAACGCAATGTCAGCAGGGTGGATGAACGAATTTGTAGAAGTCTGTTTGGGCAGCTTGATCGTTATCCCCATCGCCGCAGGGTATCTCGGACTTGATTGGGTGAAAGAGAATGCAGGATTCGGCATGGCATTTCAAACAATGCCGTTCCTCTTCGAAAATTGGGGTCCGTTTCTTGCGACAATGGCGGGTTTATTCTGGTTTGGACTTTTGTTCTTCGCGGGTATTACCTCCTCCCTTGCAATGGGAACTCCATGGATGGGATTTATGCAGGATGAATTCGGATGGAGCAGGCGGAAGTCCGCATGGTCATTTGGTACAATTACACTAATCCTCGGCATTCCAACTGTACTTTTTTACAGTTACGGCGTGTTCGATGAGTATGACTACTGGGCCGGAACCGTTTCACTTGTCGTGTTTGCCCTCGCAGAGTCAATCCTGTTTGCGTGGGTATTCGGGATGGATAAAGGCTGGCGGGAGATCACCAGCGGCGCAGATATGAAGGTGCCCGACATTTACAAGTTCATCATCAAGTGGGTAACGCCCTTTTTTCTTCTGTTTGTCTTCGTGGGCTCAATCTTCTCCCCGCTTGGCGGAGATTGGGCGGGTGCAATTGCCAGTCTGACCAGCGGAAACGGATGGCCGCTCGATAACGGCTCAATCATCCGGCAGCTTTTCAACAGCGGTTTGCGTGAACAAATTGCAGCGGCAACCGATCCGGCGGTAAAGGCGGGGCTCGAAACACGTCTCACATACATTATCGGCGCACGCATCCTTCTAACGACGGTATTCGTTGGAATCGCCTATCTTGTCTATCTTGCATACAAACGTCGAACAGCAACGGGGAGAGCATCATGACACCACTTGCAATCGGAACGATGGTAACAACCATGAGTATTATTGTGGCACTCACAGGATATTTTTTCATGAAGATGGTGAGAATGCCGCGCAAACCGGATGACGATACACAATGACCTGAAGATCACAAACATCCTCTAAGCGCCGGAGCCGGATCCTTCGATCCGGCTCTTGTGTTTCCGGTTTCACGCAGTCCATTGCATTGCTACACAGAATCCGGATTACGCTGTCTCTTGTAGAAATTGATAAGCCCGTTTGTAGAGGAGTCGTGGGCAACAACTCTTGCTTGTGTTGACAGTTCGGGCAGGATAGTTTTCGCGAGTTGCTTGCCCAATTCAACACCCCACTGGTCAAAAGAATTGATGTTCCAGATTATCCCCTGCACAAAGATCTTATGTTCATACAATGCAATCAACGAGCCGAGAACCCGAGGCGTCAGCTTCTTGAATACGAGTGAATTTGTCGGGCGGTTGCCGGGAAAAACTTTGTGGGGCAGAAGTGTCTTTATCTCTGCACGACTCAGTCCGGCGGCTTGAAGCTCCTCCCTCGCCTCCTTCGCCGTCTTTCCTCGCATTAACGCCTCCGTTTGGGCGAAGAAATTCGAAAGAAGAATCGTATGATGCTCTCCCCGGGGATTCTGTGATTCCATCGGAGCAAGGAAATCAGCCGGGATCAACTTCGTTCCTTGATGAATAAGTTGAAAGAATGCATGTTGCCCGTTTGTTCCGGGTTCACCCCAAATGACGGGGCCGGTTGAATACTCAACCTCCTTTCCTTCGCGATCGATATACTTGCCGTTGCTTTCCATATCGCCTTGTTGAAGATATGCAGGAAAACGATGGAGATATTGATCGTATGGAAGAATGGCATGAGTTTCCGCATCAAAGAAATTATTATACCAGACACCGAGAAGTGCAAGAATAACGGGAAGATTCTGCTCCGGCGGAGCGGAGCGGAAGTGTTCATCCATTTCAAAGGCGCCCTCCAGCAGTTCTTCAAAATTCTCGAACCCTATCGCTACGGCAATGGAGAGTCCGATCGCAGACCACAGCGAGTACCTCCCTCCAACCCAATCCCAGAAAGCGAACATATTCCTCGGATCAATGCCGAACCTCCCGACTTCGGCGGTATTCGTCGAGAGGGCGACAAAATGTTTCGCCACCGCCGTTTCATCGCGTGCGGATGTTAGGAACCACTGCCGTGCGGACAATGCATTGGTGAGTGTTTCCTGAGTGGTGAATGTCTTGGAAGCGATGATGAACAACGTTGTTTCAGGATTGCACAGTTTCAATGTTTCGGCAAGATGCGTCCCATCCACATTGGAGACAAACCGGAAGTTCAATCCGTGCAGCGCATACGGCTTCAGCGCTTCGGTGACCATCACGGGACCGAGGTCCGATCCCCCGATACCGATATTGACGACATCATGGATTGGTTTGCCGGTATACCCCCTCCAATCCCCATTCCGTACCGAATTGCTGAACTCCTTCATGTGGGCAAGCACCTTCCTGACATCGGGCATAACATCTTTTCCATCAACCACAATGGGACGGTTCAGACGGTTCCGCAAAGCAACATGCAGCACAGCACGATTCTCAGTGAAATTGATCTTCTCCCCCTTGAACATTTTATCGCGCCAGCCTTCAATATCGACATGCCGGGCAAGATCAAACAGAAGCCTCATGGTTTTTTCCGAGACACGATTCTTTGAGTAGTCGAGAAGAATACCGCAAGTCTTCATCGAGAATTTCTCGAAGCGTTGGGGATCCCGTGCAAACATAACGCGCATATGCTTGTCGGCCATCTTGGTGTGGTGTGCTGCAAGCGCTTTCCACGCCTTGGATTTCGTGAGCTTTGACATAGTGGTTTCTTCCGGGCTTGCTGTTGGTCTTCAGTAGTCGTGATGTGAATATAACGAGATGAGAGAGAAAACCCAACAGACGGCGCCTTGCTCTTCCTACTACAAATTTCTACTTTACGATAGCTCAAACGTCGAACTACCCATGAACTTCCAACTTTCCCGCCCCTTGGTTTTCTTTGATCTCGAAACTACGGGCACAGACTTCGTTGCTGACAGGATCGTGCAAATCTCCGTTCTGAAGATTCATCCCGAATTACCGGAGGAGTCACGGACGAGGCTCATCAATCCGGGAATGCCTATTCCGCCGGAAGCTTCGGCAATTCACGGGATAACAGACGGTACGGTCAGAGATCAGCCGCATTTCCGGGCGATTGTGCGGGGACTTTTCGACTTCTTTTCCGGTTGTGATCTTGCCGGCTACAACTCAAACTCCTTTGATGTGCCGTTCCTCGTGGAGGAATTTGCCCGTTGCGGAATCGAATTCCCGCAAGAGGGAACCAAACTCATCGACGTGTGCACAATCTTCAAGCGGAAAGAGGAACGAACTCTGACAGCTGCATACAAGTTCTATTGCGGAAAGATGCTTGAAAACGCCCACGATGCCGAAGCGGATGTTCGGGCAACTTTCGAAGTCTTCAAAGGGCAGCTTCACCGGTATGAGGATTTAGGTTCGGCTACAGTCGGTGAATTGCACAACTACTGCACGCGCGAGGAGATTGTTGACTATGCGCGCAAGCTGACGAAGAATGAAGCCGGCGAGATTGTGTTCAACTTCGGGAAGCACAAGAATCAGCCGATCGCGTCACAATTGGAGTATGCGAAGTGGATGGTGGAGAGTGATTTCCCTGAAGGCACAAAGATCATCCTGCGAAGAATCCTCACCGAACAATCAAGCTGAGAGCCATCACATACCCGTTGCCCGGGCGAGAGCGTCCAGTACAATGCCTGTTGTGATCACTTCCGGCAACACAATAGGCTCGGTTGGTCTGCCCGCCGGGAAAACCACATACAGCGGCACACCCGAGCGTCCGAACTTTTGCAGCAGCCGCGTGATTGCTTCATTCCGGTTTGTCCAATCCGCCTTCATGGAAATGATGTTATCCCCGTTCAGGCGTTCAACCACGGCTTTGTCGGCAAGAACGGTTTTTTCGTTGACTTTGCATGTGAGACACCATTCGGCCGTGAAATCAAGAAACACAGTCTTGTTCTCTCTCAAGTGTGATTCAAGACTTTCCACGGAGAAGGGATGCCATTCAACACCCGCGACGTTCTGCGGCGATGACGTTGCAATGCCGGAGGTGTCGGATTGCGCAAGAACATCGCGTGCTTCAAGTACATCACCGATAAACAGCTTGTAGCCTGCAATCACAAGAAGAATCGCCACCCCCCACGAGATGAAGTACTTGGTACGCGTTGCGGTGAGTGTCGCAAATCTTCCCACAATCCAACACGCTAATGCGACAAACAGGAGGAACGCAGCAGTCCAAATAACGGCCTCCATGCCAAGTTGCGAGCCGAGAACCTGCAACAACCAAACCATCGTTCCCATCATCAGAAAGCCCATGAACTGCTTCGCCGTCACCATCCACTCGCCCGGTTTCGGCAAGAACCTCATCCATTTCGGTTTTGCCGTGAGAATCAGATACGGAAGCGACATCCCGAACGCAACGCTGGCAAACAACAACAGAATGATGTACGCAGGCTGGGAGAATGCAAAGCCCATTGCAGAACCGAGAAACGGCGCTGTGCACGGTGTTGCGAGAATTGTCGCAAAGACACCCTCGGAAAATGAGGCGACGTAGCCACCATCTTTATCCCGTTTCTCAAGGGCACTGCCCAGCCCGACGAACGCAAGCATAAACGGAAGACTGATTTCAAACACTCCGAAGAGACTGAGGCCGAATGCAAAAACCACCGTACTCATGCCGATGACAAACAGCGGCTCCTGGAACTGAAAGCCCCACCCGACGTGCTCCCCCGCCGTCTTCAGAAAGATGACAAGCAGCGCAAGGACAAGAAATGAAGCAAGAATTCCGAAGGAGAAGAACCACCCGAGTCTCTTGACTCGCACCGGCTCGTCTCCCGACATTCTCACCAATCCGAAAATCTTCAGGCCGATAACCGGCAGAACGCATGGCATCACGTTCAACAAAAGGCCGCCGATAACAGCAAACAGAATGAACAGTGCCAACGATTGTTCGGATTGCGCTGTCTCGATTGTCGTAAATGTCTGATCGAACAAGCCGCCGCCACTCTGCAATGTCGACGAGCCGGACTCTCCTTCTATCGGAATTGTTGAAGTGAATTCCTTCGGAAGCGGGATTTCAACGGTGCCGGAGCGTAATTCCCCGCCCTGCAATTGATACAGCAATACGCCTTTCAACGTCAACGCCTCGTCAACCTTCTCATATGCTGATAACGGAATGCGAAGAACTGCACGCCGGCCGTCTGCTACCACGATCGTTCTGCCGAGAGACAGTTCATCCACAATTTCAGGAAAGAAATCAGGTATCTCGTCAGGCTTCACAAGCAGCGATTTTCCGACGGTAGCTTCAAGGGTTAGCACAATCTCGCGGTTCTTCGTTTCGGTCTTGAGTGAAAAATCCGTGCTCGGCAACAATGGCCGCGGGACTTGTGCCCTGTATTTCTCAAACAGTTCGGCATGTGCTTTCGTTGACATACGATCCGCTACCGGCAATGTCATTTCTACCTTTGCATCTCCCGGAATGCAAAGCTTCTCACATTCCAGCCAGCTCACATCAGCTTTCAATGTAACGGAAGTGCCACTCTTCAGCGACCGCGACGGAGTGATCTGAACCAGCAACATATTCTCGCCGGCGTAGCCGTACGTGAGAACATCGCCGCTTTCGTTGTACTTGTGCGGCAAGGGCCACTCAATCTCGCCGGCAATGAATCCGTCGGGCAACGTCCACTTGATCTCGGTCGGCAGCCCTGACTCACCGCCGTTCTTCCAGTACGTGTGCCATCCTTCATCCATGTTCATCAATACGCCTGCCGTGAAGGGAACGCCCGGCTGTATGGAGTGTACATCAGCGATGAGGGCAACTTGTGTGTGATGTTTTGTGTCTGCCGACTTAAAGAGCTGCGTCTGTGCAGTCGCGAAGGAGGGTGAAAGCAACAATACTATCAGAAGTGTCGAGACGACCATTTCAGAGCTGGAAATTAAAAAAACATACGGAAATACAGGGCTATTCTATATCATAATAGCCAAAACGAGAGGAATTTACAAGGAGAGCGGTGTGTGGTGAACGGTGCGGATACTATTTCTTCTCTTCATCTTCCCGATGCAAAAATTCCTGCTTCCTCCGCTTTCTGATAAGAAGAACGAAATAGGCGAATATGCCGAAAGCGATCAACGCAATAAGCAGAAGATTGTCTCTGAAGAAATCGATGTAGCCGGAATCCATTCTGAAGTTGAATAGGGGAAATAGCTAAAGAGTCGTACGAAAAACGGAGGTATTTGTTTCTTCCAAGTCCACAAGAATATAGCAATCACGCTATGAGTTTGCAAGAAGAAGTGGAAGGGGTTCCTGCGCGATCAACGCTTCAGCCATTCGGCAGCGAGTTCTTCTAAATCGTTCTTTGGAATTTTGGGAGATGCAAGAGCACCCGCAAGAATGCGTTGACGTAATGCTTCGTACAGACTCACTGCACAAGCGACGGAAATATTCAAACTTTGAATCATCCCCACCATCGGAATAACAAAATTGCAGTCTGCCTTTGCGGCAGCCTCCTCACTGAGGCCCCGATGCTCGTTCCCGAACACAAGGGCAATTTTTTGCGTCAAGTCGAGATCGTACAGGCTCACCCCGTCTGTCGCAAGATGTGTGGCATAGATTCTAAAACCTTCTGAACGCAGCGTGCTGTAGCATTCATCAACCGATGTATGCTTCCGTCGTTCCAGCCATTTGTTGGCACTGGATGAACTCTTCTTCCCGATGCGCGGGAATTTTTCAAGAGTGTAGAGAAGTTCGACACGCATAACGCCCACAGCATCACACGAGCGGAACACGGCGCTGACGTTGTGAGGATCGTGAATATTCTCCATCACAACAGTCAAATCCGGTTGACGATGCCGCAATACGCGATTGATTTTCCTAATTCGACGTTCGCTTCGCAGCATACATTATTCCCGTACCGGTTGTGGTTCCGCAAGGGCGGCATTTTCCCTCCGGATCTGCAGCAGAATGATCGCAACGATAACCAGAAACGCGCCGCCGGCCTGAACTCCGCTCAGCAGTTCTCCCAAGACAACAGCCGCCGTTCCGATTGCCACAACGGGTTCCAGCGTACTTGTAATGACTGCCCTAGATGGCACGATGTACCGCAGCCCTCCCGAAAAAAGAAGATTCGGAATCAATACTGATACCATGGCAAGAATGAACAAAACTCCCCAAATTTCCGGGTCAGGACTTTGTGCAGCGACGATCCACGGCGGATTGATGAAAAGCCAGAAGAGAGAAGCAAAGGCAATGCTGTAGAATGTGACAGTCAGGACGCTGTACCGCACAAGAAGATGCCGAGTCACAATGGTGAGAATCGAGAATGTTATGATGGAGCCGATACCGGTAAACAGCCCGAGACGTGAAATGCGCATGGTGGAAAGGTCGAGACCTGTCACTGTCAGAAAACATCCGACCAGGGAGAGAATCGCCGCAATCAATTTGAGGGTTGTGAATTTCTCTTCTTTCCTCCAAACTTCATACGCCATCACGAACAGAGGCGCAGTGTATTGAATTGTGATTGCCGTCCCGACTGTACTTTCCCTGATGGTGATGTAGTATGTCAGATTGGCTCCGGCCAAGCCGACAATACCCAGCAAGGCAAACCGTCCGACATCAGAAAAACGAATTCGCAAGTGCTGTTTCGAAAACAGGAGGAGGGCGATGAACATCACAACGCACGAGAATGAAGCACGAGCCTGCGCAAGCAATACGGCACCCAATTGCTGGCTCAGGAGGAACTTTGCAAGCGTTGCGGCTGCTCCCCAGAAACACGCCGCTCCGATAATCATCAGGTACCCTTTAAGATCTTTCATGCGCTGGGCGGTGTGTCAAGCGCTTCAGCTTTTCTTCGGCAGGACTCGGCCTTTTCATATTCACCTGCCAGCTCGTACAACCGGGCAAGCCGCTTGAGGAGTTGCGAAGGGTGAACTACGTTTTGAACTCCGGTGTTCACGAATTCGATAATCGAAGACAACGGGGGAATATTGAGGTCGGGTTCGTAGCAATCGCATGCATCAAGATACGGGTCGGGCTCGGCCGGCCGGGCCTGCGCAGACTTCTGAAAATAATGAAATGCCAATTCGTAGTTGTCGTTTGTGGAAGTTGTGGCTTCAAAAATCGTGGCAAGCCAGAGGAAAATGTCGTACGCAATATCAGGAAATTCGCCGGCGAGTTTTTCACCGAACAGGCGGACTTCATCCGGGGTCAGCGAGTGGTTCCAGAAGAGTAGCCTGTAGAGTTCAATATCTTCTATCTTCTGTCCAATTGCCGCCTCAAACGCATCAAAAATCTCGTTAAAATCCTCCGAAGAAGCGAAGCAGCGCCGTATTTCCTCCCTGGTATAGGTGAGCATTGATGAGTTTCAGACGGGATTAGACTCCATCCACAATAACGAACCCTTCTCTGAAAATCAACCGTCAGAAACGAAAAACGGGCGGTCCGATGGGAACCGCCCGTTTGCCAATAACTTATGTTCGAAGCCTACCGGATGAGAATCATCCTCTTCACGTCCGACATGCCACCCGATTGAAGCCGATAGATATACACGCCGCTCGCAAGTCCGGCCGCAGTGAATGTTTGCTTGTAGAATCCGGCCGGAAGATTCTCATTGACGATTGTCGCCACTTCCTTTCCCAGAATATCATAGACCTTCAGTGATACTACTCCCGACTGCGGCAACTGAAAGTCGATCGTTGTCGAGGGATTGAAGGGATTGGGGTAGTTCTGGTCGAGGCCAAAAGCGACAGGTACGTCAGTCGCTTGTCCGACACTTGTCGGCGTTGCATAGTAAAAGCGGAATGTATCAACGCTGGCCGTTGTGTTCCACTCGTCACGGACAGTGACACTCCACGTATATTGCTGGCCGCTCTGCAATGCTGCAATGTTTGTGAACGATGCAACACTATCGATGGCACGCCATGTCGTGTCGAGTCCCGCTCCGGCAAGATGTATCTCGTACCAGTGCGGGTCCTTGTTCAAGTCGGCAGTCTTGTTCCATCGAAACTGGACGGTATTCTGGACGCGCACCGTATCATTATTTTCCGGAGCGGAAAGGTGAACGGGGAGTCTCGGCGCAAGGTCGCTGAACCGGAACACCCACAAACCGTTTTGCATATCGCTGGCAACAATCTTTCCTGAAGGAAAATACGGATACACGCCCCAAACGCCTGCATAATTCCCGGATGGTTGCGTCGATGTGTCAAATCCGCCTGCATCAAGAGGCGCAGCAGGATTGGCAAGATTGACTACCCGAACGCCCGCGGTGTACCATGCCACATACGCGTAGTCGCCTCGAATGGTGATATTGTGAACGATGTCGGAAGGGGTTGCAGTAAATGTCGCGGCCGGAGCTGAAGGAATTGCCGGAAGAGTGGTTCTGTCCCAAATCTTCAGTGTCTTGGGTGTTGTGCCGATTTCGTCCGTGGTGATGGCGTACCGCCGGTCTTTTGTTACCCAGGCATTGTGCGTTCCCGATCCGGAATACGTGATCTTGCCGATGGTTTGTATGTTTGATTTGTTTGTCGCATCCGCAATGAAGAGGCCACCGTTGCTGTACACCGCGGATGCATAGATGGTATCATCCAAAACATAACTGTCATGAACATACAACGGGCTGTACTCTCCTGCATACGTCGGATTGACCGGATCGTGACTCAACCCGAAAATGACCATCCCGCGTTGATCACGTGATCCCCAATTGGCACATCCGTTCAGATACATATAGTCGCCGTGAATGGAAATCGTATGAGCCTTTGCAGTATTTTTGGTAAGAGTGTCGGAATCAACATATGTAAATGAGTTAACCAATCGGGCAGTATCAGGAAGCTGGGAAAGGTCGATAATTTGTGTACCACCTCCTGCTTCCGACACGACATACGCGTAATGCTTGTAGGTTTTCATCTCACGCCATCCGCTTGCCGGACCGGAGACGAACGCCACCTCCTGCGGATTGTTATCGACAGTAATATCAATGATTGATGTCCCTGGCGGCCTGCCGCTGCTTCCGTTGCATGCAAGCAAGGCATATTCGCGTCCGTCAGGTGCAGTGTATCCCCAAATGGCGGAGTATCCTCCACCATTCTTGACATTCAAATGTCGCAGTGTATCGAGATGTGTCGGCTGGGCAAACGAGCCGGCGGCGAGGCATACCAAGGCCACGACGAAGAAGAAACGTGATTTCAAGGCTTTCCCTTTGTTGTTGGAAGAACAGTTTGTAACTATCGAACAATCATCATTTTCTTGTGTATCGCATTGCCGCCCGCCCGCAAGCGGTAGAGATAGACGCCGCTCGGCAGGTTGCCCGCATCGAATGATACAGATTTCACGCCGGCAGCCTGCACTTCGTTGACCAGTGTCGCTACCAACTCGCCGAGAGTCGAATACACCGCAAGTTCAACGTGTGAAGTTGCGGGAATCGAATACTCAAGCGTTGTTGCCGGATTGAACGGATTTGGATAGTTCTGAGAGAGAGTAAATGTCAACGGACTTTCAGGCGCGGGAGTTGAAGAACTTGCGGCCTTGTACACGACCTGAAACGTATCGGGACTCGAAACATCCGTAAATTCATCCCTGATCCAGATATGCCAGCGATACGTCTGCCCGTGTTGCATTGACGCGAATGGCGTGACAGTCAACGACGTGTCGCGCGTTGTGAGAAGCGTGTCGAGTCCCGGTCCCCATATATGTAATTGATAATAGTGCGGATCTTCGGCCTGATTCGCGGCCGACCTCCACCGGAAAGTCTTTGCAACACCCTGAGCGAATGTATCGCTGTTGGCGGGAGCCAGGAGGGGCGAGCGCAAACGCGGCGCGAGCCCGCTAAAGCTGAATAGATACAACCCCGTCTGCATATCCGATCCAATCCATCTCCCTGAAGGAAAATAGGGATACACTCCCCAGCAACCGTCAAACCCGCTGGCAGGGCCGGGAGCTGGGTATGAATCATAGAAGCCTGAAACGACAGGCGAAGTCGGGTTGTGCATGTCCAGCACGTACATCCCCTCTGTATAATGTGAGATGTACGCATAGTGGCCGCGGCCATGAACGTTGTGAATTTTCCGTGACGGATTCGCAGTGAATGAGGCGATAGGTGTGTATGGCGGGCCGCTTCCGAGATTCTGCATATCCCATACCTTCAGACTGGAAACGGTCGAGCCGATCTCGTCTGTTGTCAAAGCGTAGCGACCGTCAATTGTTGCCCACGCGTGATGCGTTCCGCTGCCGGTGTACGAGATCTTCCTGATGAGCTGCGGATTGGTTTTGTTGCTGATATTTACGACGTACAATCCTCCGCCGCCGTAAATGGCAGCGGCGTACAGTGTATCATTACGGACGTACGAATCGTGAATGTACATCGGCTGGTATTCGCCGACATATTCCGGGTTGGTGGGATCATTCTTGAGAGAGAAGATGATCATTCCGGACGGTGACCATCCGTTGGATCCGTTCAAATACAGATATCCGTCCGCAAGGGTCACCGTGTGAGAAGTGAGGGTGTTGCGTGAGCCGTTCACATAATTGAATTCGCGGACGAGGAGCCCAGTCGTGTCGGGAAGGCGCGAGAGATCGACAATCTGCACGCCCCGCCCGCCTTCCGAGACAATGTACGCATAGTGCCTGTACGTCTTGATCTCGCGATAGCAATACGAAGCCGTCGGGCCGGGCACAAAGGCAATCTCGCGAATCGGCGACACGTTCAGATCGATAATAGAGGTTCCGGAGTATACGCCGATAAGAGCGTACTCGCGGCCATCGGGAGAAACCCAACCCCAGCATGCCGAGTACCGTGTGCCTTGCGGCGAAAGGCCGTGAGATCGGTTCAGTGTATCAAGCAACGTTACGCCGTTCTGGGCTGAAGCTCCCGCTCCTGCAAGCAAGAGAACAAGCAACCCCAACAGCCGGCTGAGCCGGATGTTTGCACACTCCATCATGCAAAACCTCCAATAGTATGAGAAAGAACCTCCGCTGTAACTCAGCGGACAAGCACAAGTTTCCTGGTGGCAGAAAACGAACCCGATTGTATCCTGTAAAAATAAACACCGCTCGCCAAACCACCGGCATTGAATTCGACTGTATAGCCCCCGGCATTCAATGGCTCGCTCACAAGCGTGGCAACTTCCTTTCCGAGAAGATCATACACCTTGAGCGATACAAAACTCAAAGTCGGAATGCCAAATTTGATGGTCGTTGCCGGATTGAACGGGTTTGGATAATTCTGCTCGAGAGAGAATGTTGCCGGTATCGTCGAACCGGATTCCTGCACGCTGACTCGTATTGTGTCTGTTCCACCGAACTGGAGATAGCGCGCCGCAAATTCCTGCAAGTACTGGTTGGTGATGTTTCCGTCACGAACAATTACGGTATTCTCGTTGTTCGAATTCTCTGCAGAGTTCGACCAGTTATGCGAACCTGTGACCGTGACTGCATTCCAGTTGGGGTTCTCCGCATCGATAATGACATACTTGTGATGTAGTAAACCCGATACGCCGGTCTTCAATCTCACATCAATCCCGTTGTTCACCAGGAACCCGAACTGTGACCCGGTGTCCGAATCGGAGTCGAGATTGCCGCGCACTTTCTTTCCGGCCAATTTCCGGTTGACAAGCGCTGTTGCAAGGTCGTTCCGGGTTACCAGCAGAAGCTGAAATCCGACGGAATGTTCAGCGTTGCTGATTTCATTGATGATTTTTGACGTTGTGCGGTCGCTCGGACTAAAGTACACCTCAACCGCCTTCCCTCCAACAATAAACCGGTGAGGAGTGTTGTCAAGTTTCCTGGCGCCGAACCGTGATGCTGCGGCATTCGGTACTTCGGTATCGCTTCCCCACATCTCATTGAACTCCATCGTGAAGGCATTCGAAATCGCCTGATCCTGAAACTCGATTGCATTCTGGAAATCGGCATTTGTGCCCGGATCCGTCGGGTTCCACGAGCCCGTCCACACCCACACACTTTCGGCTGCTCCGCCCCGCCCGTCGAACACGAAGAACTTGTTGTGATGCAGGCCGAACCCGTTGTTAACCGGATCGAACCTGTCTGTAATAAGCGGAATTCCGTTCGCCACAATAAAATTGTACGCCGCCGAATTTCTTGTGTCATCCTCGCAAACCACTCTCACCCTAACTCCCCTGTTCTTCGCCCCGACCAGCGCGCTGGCAATATCGTTGCCGGGTGTTCCGCTCAGACTGTATAGCGCGGCGTCAATCGAACGTTGCGCGGTATTGATGCGCGTGATAAGCCGTTGCGCGAGATTCTGGTTTTGATTCGCCGGCTGGAACCAGGCAAGACTCGTGTTCGCACTCTTCGAGAAATATGCATTGATTTCTCCTGTGGATTGTGCTGGAGACGCCGTGCTTGCAATCAATGTCGTTGCCGTACTGGTATCCGAGGAAACCGAGAACGCCTGAATGTAATACACGGTTGCCGGAAGCAACCCTGTAATCTGAACACTGTGTTGTGTCGTTGGCGTGGTCGTTCCGATTACGCCCAGCTCGAAGGAGGAAGTTCTTCCGTACCTCACATACGACGAGCCGTTATACGCGGTTTCCCATTCAATGGTCAGACTGTTGGGTTGGATGTTCGTTTCGACCGGGAATGTTGCGATAATGGGGCCGGAAAACAATATGTCTGTTGTGAACCGCGGCATCAGTTGGTATCCGCCGATGAACGGCGGCGTTTGCTTGAACTGTCCCACGACTCCTATTACATCAAATACTCCGCCGGGAATGGGCGTTCCAACAATATTCGTATTATTATCAATCCTGATCTCGGTTGTTCCGGTCGGGTCGATCAGGGGATAGTTAGTGTTTGCCCCCCACACTCCTGAGCCTGTTACTGTTGCAGCGTTGACTCGAACGAGCCGCCCTTCATACTCCTCGACGCCGCCAATCCCGTCATTGGCAATCTGGCTCGCCGTGACCAGTACCGGCGTGACAACGTTGCCAATACTGACGATTGAATGCAGGCGGGGATTGACGATTTCAAACAACCCGGAGAACGGTTGTACAATTCCTGACACAATCACCTCATCGCCGATACCGACCACAGTGGAAAACTGGGATCCGAAAATTGCCATGCCGCCCGAATTGTCCTGAATATACGATGGCCCGCCAAACTCATTCGCCACCGTCACAACACCTCTGACGGTTATGAGTTGATTGAGATTAAGCGGTACGCCGAGCGAGTCGTTCACTTTCACTTCCGCAATCGGCATCGGAAGGCCGAATACTACAACCCTCGGTATAGGATTGACAGTCGCAAAAGAAAATTCTCTTGATTGAACGACGAACGGATAGATGGCCGTGCTTTCAGGCGAGGTGATGTTGGCGATTGTTACAACTGTTGAATCGGCCGAGAACACTACATTGCTGAACGAAATCGTATCGCCAATTACTGTATCGGCAGCCGTCATATTTGTGAATGAAACATCAGAACGGTTCCGCGACCAGTTGAATGCAGGGGGAATAACAATCCGGAGTCCATTAACCGTAACCTGAGTATTTCTCCGGTAGATCACCTGCATCGAGCCCGTCGTTCCGCCATTGAGTGTGTCGGGCAGAACCGAGGCGCTTCCTGTGCCGTCTCCCGGCAGTTGCCCTGACTGGACGAGAATATTGTCGACACGAAGCTGCGGACGCGTATTGCCGCCCGTAACATAGTAATACTTCCATCGCAATTGAACCACGGGCTGATTGTTCACTGCGGCAGGAAGCAGCGTCGGGCCGAAATCCTGGCTGTGCCCGGCGGGCGCGGTTGATGTGTATTCGACAGGTCCGGGAACATCGGTGAAGGTGCCGCTTGTTCCAACTCGATACTGCAATCGGATTCGATATTCACGAGTCGTCGCGTCAATAGCAACTGTGCCGCCTGTCCATGAAACATAAATATTCGAAACACCCGTTGTATTCAGCGCGAGTACAGCCGCGCCGAGTGTTCCATCCGTCCCGATATTCCGCCACGAAAAGCCGTCGGCACCCAGGCCGTTCATGCGGCTTCCTGACGTTCCGTTGTATGCGCCGACATAATCGGCATTCGGTTCGGCAGCCAAGCCGGGGTCCTGCGAGGGGCCACGGTGAAACCTCATGTTGACCGGGTATGTTGTGGCGGGATTCGAGGCATCCCACGCTGTAAAGGAATAGGTGCCGCTCGAAAGCGTATGCGGTGCAGGATTGGTTTGAGCATTTGACAAGCTGACAACGAAACAAAGACACAGCAACAGATAGAACGACAATCTCATCACCACTCTCTTCTGATTAATGTCAAGAATATGTTGCAGAAAGGCAGAAATGCACGCGGGGCCAACACGCAACAACAGGGAAACCCTCACGAATGACGAATTGATGGAATTGCTGCAAAGAACCACCCCCAACAATTTGCGTTACTGACACTGATGAGCGAACGATGGTAGCAGTACATCAGAGGGACACCTGAAGATACCCATTACGCACGTGAGTATCAATAGCCGATTGCAACCCCTTCTTCGCGAGGGTCGGCTCCGCCGAGAAACATACGAGTTACCGGATCGATCATGATGGCGTGAGCACGGGCGTTGAACGTCGTAGTATGCTCCAGCGTGTACCCCATTCGCCGGAGGTTCTCCATCACATCGAACGGAAGCCCGTTCGTTTCGTAGAAAATTCTGTCGGGCACCCACTGATGGTGGATGCGCGGAGATTCCACAGCGTCCTGAATGTTCAACCCGAAGTCAATCACATTGATGATGATATTTGCAACAGCCGTTGTGATCCTGCTTCCGCCTCTTCCTCCAACCGTAAAGATCGGCCTGCCGTCTTTCAGCACGACAGTCGGAGTCATCGAACTGAGCATTCGCTTTGTCGGCGCAATGGCGTTCGCCTCCGCACCCGTAAGTCCGTACATATTCGGAGCGCCGGGCTTCACGGAAAAATCATCCATCTCATTATTCAGAAAGAAGCCCGCCCCGCCAACCGCAGTCTTGCATCCGAACAAGCCGTTCAGCGTCGTCGTTACAGAGACAATATTCCCGAAGCTGTCCGCCACGCAGAAATGAGTCGTGTTGCTGTGCCCCAAATCGGCAGATGTGGCGGGAAGAATACTCGAACTGACAACCGCCTGCAACGTGTCAATTGATTCACTTCGCGTGAGAGCATACTCCTTTGAGATGAGCTGGGACACGGGCATGCTCACAAAATCGGGGTCACCGAGAAATTCCGAACGGTCTGCGTACGCGCGTTGCGCTGCCGCAGAGAACAGGTGAATCGTTTCAGAGGAATTCTGCCCTCTGCGCTTCAGATCGAATCGCTCGAGCATGTTGAGCATTTGCAAAAGTACAACTCCGCCAGCGGAAGGGGGTGAAGCAGTAATGATATTGTACCCGCGATACGAGCCGAGCAGCGGCTCCCGCTCTACCGGATGATAGTTACGAAGATCATGCTCCGAGATGATACCGCCGTGTCGTTGCATCTCGGCAACAATCAACTCGGCAATGTAGCCCCTGTAGAAGCCGTCCACCCCGAACGCGCTAATGTTGCGCAATGTGTTTGCCAAATCGGGTTGCCGAAAGATTTCACCCTTTTCGTAGGGAATTCCCTTCTTCGTAAAGGTACTCATAGTCGAGGGAAAGGCCGAGAATTCCTTCATACTTTGTTTCAAGCTTTCCACAAATCGCTCGGAAAGTGGAAACCCTTTGACCGCAGCTTCAATCGCGGGGGCAATGACTCGTTGGCGGGAGAACGTGCCGTACTTTTCCAGCGCGTGCAGATAGCCGGCAACGGTTCCGGGCACACCGGCAGCAAGGGGCCCGAGTTCGCTTTTCATCGGAATGACGTTCCCGTTGTTGTCCAGATACATGTTGCGCGACGCCTTTGCCGGAGCCTTCTCGCGGAAGTCGATCATCGTCGAGGTTCCGTTCGCAAGGCGGATGAGCATGAACCCGCCTCCACCGATATTCCCTGCTTCCGGGTATGTTACCGCAAGTGTGAAGCCAACGGCGATGGCAGCATCGATGGCGTTGCCGCCGTTCTTGAGAATCTCTGCGCCAGCCAGCGTTGCAAGCGATTCGGCCGAAACCACCATTCCGTTTTTTGCACTTACAGGTTTCCGCCACGACGCGCAAAGCGTTCCCGACTGAATCAGGAACGCTGCAGCAAGAATGATACTAGTGAGAGAAACGTGTCTTCGGTTCATGCGAATGGAATCAGAAAGGAAGATCATCCTCCGGCGCAGCGGGAATCGTCGGCTCGGCCGGCGTCTGAGCTGCACCCGAATTCTCCGAAGCGGCAGCACGGCCACCACCACCACCATCAAGCATAATCATGTTGTCGGCGACGATTTCGGTGATATACCGCTTCTGGCCTGTATTCTTGTCGTCGTAGCTGCGGTTTTGAATGCGGCCTTCGATATAAACCCGTTTTCCTTTCTTCAACCACTCGCCGCAAATTTCGGCAAGCTTCCGCCACGCAACGATGTTGTGCCACTCTGTGCGTTCCTGCGTGTTCCCTTCCTGATCCTTCCACGAGTCGCTTGTTGCAAGACTGAATGTTGCGACGGCAATTCCACTCGTCGTGTAGCGAAGTTCCGGGTCTTTTCCCAGATTGCCGATCAGCATTACTTTGTTCAGACTTTTTGCCATGACTATCCTCCGTATGAGTTGGTGTGTTTTCTACTTTGTCATTTCTCAAAATGCATCTCACGCGGGTCGGGAATTGTCATTATCCCTTGCGATGTGAGAAAATACAATGTTCCCCTGCTTATCACAAACGCCCGGATTTCGGGAGTAGCATCGCTGAACAGTGTTGCAAGCGGCATATCGAAAGCGAATCTGTTCCCGCGATCGAAGACGTACAGTTTTGTTCCTTCAAGAATAACAATCCCCGCTTCATCTGCAAAGATCATGACATCTGTCGAGAAAAGACCTTCGCCGAGGTTCAGGATGAAATTGCCGAAATTATCGAATACGACTACCCGATTACCATCCCTCACATAGATGTTATCGTCAGGCCCGATCTCGAGCTGTGTCGGCGCCCGCAATCTTCCCTTTCCCGCATCAAATCCGCCGAATGTCCGTTCGACTTTGCTGAGGCCGGTGATTTTCAGGATGCGGGAGTTTTCGCTGTCGCAGATAAACAAATCGCCCAACCGCGAAACAGCTACATCTGTCGGATATCCGAATCGTTCATCGGGATCGGATCGTTCACGGGTTGAGAATGAGGAGATGAACGCAAGATTGCGATCGAACCGCTGAATGCGATGGTTGCCGTAATCCGCAACAAACACATCAATACCGTTTCTCGCCCACACGCCGGAAGGGTGATCGAACTGGCCTTCGTTCCAGCCCGTTCCGCCTGTTTCCTTCTCAAAAACTCTCTCGCGGGAATATTGCCGCAGGACGTTCCTCTCCCCGTCGGCCACGATGATTCTGCCGTTGATATCAACGTCAAAACGAGTACCTGTAAGTATCGATTTGTCGGATCGTTGCGATTGAACTGCACTACAGGAGACGAACAGCGCAAACAACAGCAGTGAGGAAAACCGGAAGCGAGTCATAACGCCTGCAAAAAAGGAGAAAAGCTTGGGATAAAGAAACGATTTGGCTCTGACAAATGCAAGCCCGCAACGGGCAGAGATGGGTCCGGAAACAACAAATGGCGCGGGGTGACAACCCGCGCCAAGTCCTGTCGCATGATTCCGATATTCTACCTCACAAGCAGCATCTTTTTCATGCTTCGAAAATGAGTCGCGCCATCCGAACCGATAGCTTCAATCCGACAGAGATAGACACCCGTTGCTGCATCCGACCCATGCTGATTGCGTCCGTCCCATACCGCGGTATGGTATCCGGCAGGCTTCGTCTGGTCAACCAATGTCGCCATCTCCTGACCGAGGAGATTGTAGATTTTCAGAGTTACCAACGCAGAGTTCGGCAGCGCATATTGAATCGTTGTTGCCGGGTTGAAGGGATTGGGATAGTTCTGAGATAGGTCAAATGACTTCGGCACATCGGAGCCGTTACCTTCCGGGGTGGATTGTATGGGCGGGGGGCGAAAGTCAAAATCATCTATGTACATTTCATGCTTGGGCGCAAAACCATAGAAATTGGTGGCCTCAAGACGCAGCGGACTTGTACCACCCGATGCCCCCAGAGTCCACCGCCAACTGCGTATCACATCGTCGTTAACACTAAACCGCGCCGAATCAATACCAAGATTCACATCGATTTTCACAGAATGCCAGACATTTTGAGTGTAGCCGAAATGCGTTGGGGTCGAGGTACCTGCAAACAGTCTGCCTTGACCGGTGGAATCGAAGTACACTTCCATCGCCCAATTGAAAATCCCCGGGGGAGAAAAAGTTGCCAAGGTATTGAAGTAACCCCTCTTCCCCGTTGGAACAAGAAACTTGAATCTGATTGTCGACAACGGCCACTGGTAAAACTGTGAGTATCGAATGACCAAGTCGTTGTGTTGACTGATCACAACCGACTTTGTGCCGCTGTATGCATATGCCCCAGAGATCATCGGATCTTCAAGACTGTCGCACGGAATGAGACTCCACGTAGTCCAGTTCGTAGGATTCTGACAGGCGAGACGCTGACCGATGTTATAGCTTTCGAAGTTATCAGAGTACTGATAGATTGTGGTATCCGGACCGAACGCGTGGGAAGTTGTTACGAAGACCAGACAAGCAATCAACGCCAAGACAGTCCGAATCGGGTGAGACGGGTAGAAAGTGAGAGACATGACCACCTCCGGTATATCTTTGAACCAAGGTAGCTCTAATTCGGAATTGATTCAAACAGAAAATACAAAAACAAGCAGGAACATGGAGAACGCCATGTCCCTGCCTTGTTTTCGTCAGAATCATCTCACAAGCAACATCTTTTTCATGCTCGTGAAACGAGCCCCGCCGTCCGAACTGACCGCCTCAATGCGATAGAAGTAAACACCCGTTGCCGCTTGAGCCCCATCCGTATTCCGGCCATTCCATAATGCAGTATGATACCCGGCTGTCTGTAACCCTCTCACCAGCGTTGCTACCTCCTGCCCCAAGAGATTGTAGATTTTGAGATATACGGAAGCCGCAGCTGGCAGCGCGTACCGGATTGTCGTCGTCGGGTTGAATGGATTGGGATAGTTCTGATACAGAGCAAACGACTCCGGCACCGTTCCGGGATTTCCACCAACACTAACTCCCGAGAGACTGGCGGAAATGATAGTTGCGTCGGTTCCCGCTGCCCAGATTCTGTTTGCGATGATGTCGAAATCAAAGAGAGTCTTGCCCGACGCCAGAATTCTTGTCGCCCGTGTCCACGTTGTGCCGCCATCGGTTGTGCGGAAGATGGAGCCGAGACTTCCGCTTGCCCACCCGTTCTGAAGGTCGGTGAAATAGATGCGATAAAGAATGCCGGTGGTCCCGATCGTTTGCGGCGACCAGCTGAGTCCGCCGTTTGTTGTGCGGCGAATCGTGCCCGCCGAACCGCTTACATACCCTGTGTCACGATCGTACCACCAGCTCGAATACACGGTTGTCGTTCCGCCGATGCCGATTGAACTCCATAATGCCCCGCCATCGGTCGTCTTGAAGACGCGACCCGAACCGCCCACCGTCACGGCATATTGTGCATCGATTACGAAGATATGATAGATGGCTGACGCGCCGTGACCGCTGGTTTGCGGAGTCCACGTTGCGCCACCGTTTGTTGTTTTGGCAAGGAAGCCTGCGCTTCCGCATACATATCCTGTCTGGCTATCGAGGAACTTCACGCTATACCAGATACTCGTGGCAACACCGATGCCGAGCGAGAGTTGGTTGAACGTTGCTCCGCCATCTGTCGTTTTCCACATTCCCGAAGGGCCTTGGGTTGCGATATAGCCGGTGTCCGCATCAATCCAATACTGACTGTAAATGCGGGAGCGAGGGTTGAACGGGAGGAGCGACCAGTTGGCTCCGCCGTCGGTTGTTTTCATGATCACACCAAGACTATCGGCAGCAACTAAACTCCCTCCGACAGCGTACCCTGTCGTTGCGTTGAGAAACTGAATCCCCCTCAACTCCTGGCGGACAACGGAATTCGTGTGACCGGTCCACGTTGTTCCCCAAGTCGTGCTGCTGGCTATAGACCCGCCGACGCCACCCACGAGAATTGTCGTTGTGCCCGTTGCCCCTGCCGCTCTGCCGAGAACGCCGGACATTCCCAACCCGAAGACATTTGAGTTATACCCGATGTTCGTCGGAGTCCAAGTCACCCCGCTGTTGGTCGTAACATACACATCGCCGCTGGCACCTGCTGCAACACCTTCGAGAGAATTGATAAACTTGATTTCGTAGAATGAGCCCGTTCCGAAAGTTCCTTGCAGATCGAACGTGGTGCCGCCATTCGTCGTTCTGTAGATTTGATACAACGAATTCGTAACCCAGCCTGTGTCGGGATTGATAAAGAAGATGCCGCGGGTGGTTCCCCCACCGGTATAGCCGGGTACATTGTTCCACGTCTGGCCGGCATCCGTTGACCGCAAAAGCCTGCCGACGGTTGCAGACGACGTGCCGATGTATGCCGTCATTGCATTGACGTAATGAACTTTGTAGATGAGTGTCGATGTGGCAAGATTGAACGGCGTCCACGTCGTACCGCCGTTCGTTGTTCTCAGAATCGTGCTTGAAGCGCCGACGGCAAGTCCGGTATCAGCGTTGAAGAAATCGAGATACCAGAGTTGCGCCGACGTGCCGGAATTTTGGTATTGCCACGTTACTCCGCCATCGGTCGTCTTCATGATGGTGCCGTTCGTGGTGCAAAAGTAGCCGATGTTATCATCTACAAACATCGATTCGTAGATATCGCTGCCGAGTGTTTCGGGATAGGCCACAGTCCACGTTGTGCCATTGTTCGTGGAACGTGCGACTGTTGAGCCATCACCTGTTAAAACCCACGTTCCCGAGGGAAGGATTATCGCGTCATTCAGATTATTTCCCACAGGAGTCGGGTGCTGCCATTGGAATGTTTGGGCAGCAACGGGATCGAGGGAAAAAAGGAAGAGAGCACAAGCACAAGTTAGAAACTGCTTCATTATCTGTAACTCCTTTCAATAAAATGAATTAAGACCGCAGCCGGAAAACAGCATGGCGCAGGAGGTTCTCTCCTGCGCCATTGTGAGAACTGCATACAGCGTCCCTACTTCACCAGCAACATCTTCTTGAGATTGGTGAAAGGAGCCGAGCCGTCGGAGGCT
>JAHBUR010000042.1 GCA_019637975.1 Bacteroidota bacterium
GCCCGACAATCCGTTCGTTGAAGAGATTCTGAGAACGGGGAAGCGGGTACAGTGGAACTGAACAGAAAACCTACTTCACCCACACCGTCTTCACATTAACAAACTCGCGAATCCCGAATACTCCTAACTCCCTCCCGCACCCCGATTCCTTAATGCCGCCGAACGGAAGCCGCGGGTCGGATTTCACCATGCCGTTCACGAAGCAGCAGCCGGCATCCAACTCCTCTGCAGCAATTCGTTCTCCCCGAATTACATCTTGCGTGAATACAGCAGCGCCTAATCCGAATACAGAATCATTGGCAAGACGAATTGCATCCGCTTCGTCCTTCGCGCTTATGATGGCTGCAACCGGACCGAATAGTTCTTCGTCGTACGCGGGCATTCCTTTCTTCACATTCGTCAGCACAGTCGGCGGATAGAAGGCACCTTTGCTGTCGGGGATTTCTCCGCCGCAAAGGAGTGTTGCGCCTTTCTCGATGCTCTTGCGGACTTGTTCGTGCAACTCATCCCGCAAATCATGCCGCGCCATCGGGCCGACGGTGACGGTTGGATCGAGTGGGTCGCCTATCTTCTGTGCCATCATCTTCTCAACAAACATCTCTTCAAATTTCTTCTTCAACGGTTCGACGACAATGAACCGCTTTGCCGCAATGCAACTCTCTCCATTATTGATGAGCCGGGATGCAACACATGTCGAGACTGCGTGTTCAAGGTTCGCATCTTCCAGCACAACGTACGGGTCGCTGCCGCCGAGTTCCAGCACGGATTTCTTCATCATCTCTCCGGCTTTTGCCGCGACAGCTTTGCCTGCCGCCGTACTTCCGGTTATCGTCACGGCTTTCACCAGCGGATGTTCGATGAGTGTGTTGACTCGATTCGACTTCAGTAGAAGTGTTGTGAACAATCCCTCCGGCAATCCCGCATCACGAAATATCCTCTCAATCTCCAATGCACATCCCGAAACATTTGATGCGTGCTTGAGGACGACGGCATTTCCTGCCATCAGTGCCGGAGCCGCTGCACGAAACACTTGCCAGAAAGGAAAATTCCACGGCATGATAGCGAGCAGAATGCCGAGCGGTTGAAACGTTACGAAGCTCTTCGACGCGTCCGTGGAAACAGTTTCCGGCGAGAGAAATGCTTCTGCATACTCAGCGTAGTAGTCGCAAACCCACGCGCATTTCGCGGCTTCCGCAATGCCTTGTGCAAAGGGCTTGCCCATTTCACGTGCCATCAATCCGGCACAATCCTGTTGGCGGGAACGGAGGGCAGAAGCCGCCGCTTGTAGAATGTTTCCCCGTTCAGAAAAGCCTATCCGGCGCCAGGATTGCTGTGCCGCGTTGGCAGTTGTGAGACGTTGTTGAATGTATGATTCAGTGTGTGCTTCGTATGTTCGGATTAATTCCCCCGTAGCGGGGTTGATGGATTCAAATGACATCAGAGTTCTCCTTTGGTCTGTCTATACTGTAATGATAGAAAAATCGCCGTTCAGTTTCCGATCTTCGCAAAATTGGGAAGTGGTTACCAGGAATAGGACAGGAAGTAGCGGGGATTTGCCAATTTATGCGCTCTTTGCAAGGGACAAATGGCACGTAAGATGCAGATTGTAGTTCAATATTCAAATTCATACTTTTTGTACGACATCAGTTCCCTTCCGCTCATTACTTACCGAAAGGATACGCATCAATGGTTATCGGAGTTCCCAAAGAAACTCTGAAAGGCGAAACACGCGTTGCCCTCATTCCGCAGCTTGTGAGCATGCTTGTACGCGACAAGCATGAGATTGTGGTTGAGACGGGCGCAGGTGACGGCGCATCGCACGACGATGCACAGTACACGGCCGCCGGAGCCCGTATTGCAAAGAACGCGAAATCGCTTTTCGGTGAAGCTGATATGCTGTTAAAGGTTCAACCGCCGACCGCCGAGGAGGCGGCTGCAATGAAAGAGGGGGCAAGCACCATCGGCTTTCTCGCGCCGGCATCGAATCCAAAGGCAATTCGTGCGCTTGCGAAAAGAAACGTCACGGCATTCTCCATGGAATACGTTCCCCGCATCACCCGTGCCCAAAGCATGGATGCGCTCAGCTCCATGGCAACAATTGCGGGATACAAAGCTGTTCTGCTTGCTGCCGACAACATAGGAAAGATGTTTCCTCTACTCATGACGGCTGCCGGAACCGTGCCTCCGGCCACCGTTATGATCCTCGGCGCAGGCGTTGCGGGCCTGCAAGCAATTGCCACAGCGCGCAGACTCGGAGCAAAAGTCGAAGCGTTCGACGTGCGGGCTGCGGTCAAGGAACAGGTGAAGAGTCTTGGCGCGGCGTTTATCGAAATTGAAGGAGCTGAAGATCTCGAGACGGCAGGCGGCTATGCGAAAGCTGCATCAGAAGAATTCCTCAAGAAGCAACGTGATACGCTGGCGGCACGATTTCTAAAAACCAACATTGTCATCACCACGGCCCAGGTGTTCGGCAAGAAGGCTCCGATTTTGATTACAAAGGAAATGATGAAGCAACTGAAGCCGGGGTCTGTGGTTGTTGATCTTGCCGCCGAGCAGGGAGGTAATTGCGAGTTGACGGAGCCGGGAAAAACAGTCGAGAAGAACGGCGTGACCATCATCGGCGCAGTCAATCTTCCCGCAACGATTCCGGTTGATGCAAGCTTGATGTATTCGAAAAACGTCTTCAATCTTTTCAAGCTGTTGTATCCGAAGGTGGACGCTACTCCCGATTTCAACGATGAGATTGTGAAGGGCGCTTGCATCACGCGGGGCGGAGAAATAACCAATGAATCAGTTCGCAATGCATTACAGGGAGGTTCCGAACAATGACCGAAACTTTGATGATTTCAATTTACGTCTTTGTACTGGCTGCATTTGTCGGGTTTGAAGTAATCAGCAAGGTACCGCCGCTGTTGCACACGCCGCTCATGTCCGGTTCAAACGCCATTTCCGGCATCACCGTTGTCGGATCACTGATTGCCGCGGGTGAAGGACATGGCGGGCTGAGCGTTATCCTCGGCATGATTGCCGTTATCTTTGCCATGATCAATGTTGTAGGCGGGTTCATGGTTACCGACAGGATGTTGGGTATGTTCAAACAGGACACATCGAAACCCAAACAGATCAAGAAAGCGGAGTAACCGACATGAAAGAACTCATCTACCTCGCGTATCTTGTTTCTGCTGTTCTTTTTATCATGGGACTCAAACTGTTGAGTTCTCCCAAAACCGCACGCCGCGGCAACCTGCTCGGGGCATTGGGCATGCTCATCGCCATTGTTGTAACGCTGCTCGACAAGGCCATCATAGACTTTACATTTATTCTTATCGGATTGATTGTCGGTGGCGGTATCGGTCTCTTGTTAGCAAAACGCGTCCAAATGACGGCAATGCCGCAGATGGTCGGCTTGCTCAACGGGTTCGGTGGTGGTGCTTCAACTCTTGTTGCCTTTGCCGAATACATGCGTTTGTCGGGTGATGCAAGTCTGACAGTATGGACGGGCGCGAATGTCTCTTACGATGTTCTTGCGACGCTCGTTCTCAGCTTGCTCATCGGTACCGTCACGTTTACGGGAAGCCTGATTGCATTTGCCAAGTTACAGGGAATCATGCGAGGCGCGCCCATTCTCTATACGATGCAGAAACAAATCAATGCAGCGATGCTGCTGGGTGCGATTGTGTTGGGCGTTCTCTTTGTTCTCGATCCGTCATTGTGGCTCTTTCTCATCATCATTATAGCCATCGCCGCTATTCTTGGCGTTACGTCCGTCATTCCCATCGGCGGGGCGGATATGCCGGTGGTGATTTCGCTGTTGAATTCCTACTCGGGACTTGCCGCGGCGATGACGGGTTTCGTTCTCTCGAACAATGCACTTATCATTACCGGTACACTTGTCGGTGCGTCAGGATTCATTCTCACCAGCATCATGTGTAAGGCAATGAACCGTTCGCTCGGCAACGTGTTGTTTGCGGGTGTCGGTGTCGACTATACGGCAGGAGCAACAACCGCTACCGAGCAGCGAACCGTTGTCCGCTACACGCCGGAGGATGCCGCATTCATGCTTGAAAATGCGCAGTCGGTTATCATCGTGCCGGGGTACGGACTTGCGGTCGCGCAAGCGCAGCATGTGTTGCAGGAACTTGCCAGTTTATTGATCAGCCGCGGCGCAACCGTTCGCTACGCGATTCATCCCGTTGCGGGCCGCATGCCCGGCCACATGAACGTTCTGCTGGCCGAAGCCAACGTGCCGTACGATTTGTTGTTGGAGATGGATCAAATCAATGATGATTTTCAGAATACCGACGTGGCGCTTATTATCGGGGCGAACGACGTGGTCAATCCCGCTGCACGCACGAAGAAGGAGAGTCCGTTGTACGGCATGCCGATCTTGAATGTCGACTACGCCCGCACGACGATGGTGGTGAAAAGAAGTCTGAATCCCGGCTTTGCCGGTGAGGATAATGATCTCTTCTATGAAAAGAAAACCATGATGGTATTCGGCGACGCAAAATCTGTTGTGACGAACCTTGTGCAGGTGTTGAAAAAGTAAGGAAACATCGTTTTGCGACAAGAAAAGGCGGAGAACCTCTCTCCGCCTTTTGTTTGACGACGATCCTTTCGCTCAGAGTTGTCCCGGAGGTGTGATGGTATATCCCCGCTGTGCCATGAACGGCAGGTTGTCATACGCATCCCATTCTTCAGTGATCTTTCCGTTCGCGAAGTGAATGATGTGCACGCCCCACACCTGAAGTCCCGCACTCGCAGCAGTGAGGCTCCAGCGTCCTGCGAACCTGTCTTTTACATACACTTCATCAAGTGAAACCAACTTCAGGTCCGGGTACGCCTCCCGAAAATCCGATATTAACACCTTCAGATGTTCCAGTCCTTCAACCGAAGTTGCAATATCCGAATGCCGCATAAAACGGGAATCGAAGATTGCATCCAACTCGTCGACATTTCCGGTCTGCCACACCTCGTTGTACTTGTCGACCAGAGGTTTCAGTTCTTTGGAGTAATCCGGTTCGTGCTGGCATCCCCACAATATTGCGGCGGGCAGCATGACGAACAGAATGCAATTTCTACCTGCACCGTGAATCGAGAGTTTCATATCCTTGTCCCTTTCGAATGATTCCCTGAAAATCCCCAGTGCCAATCTATGTGCGGCAGACGGCAATGTCAATAGATGTCATGGGAAATCGGTAACCGGGTAACGCCTGATTAGAATTATCAATGAAGGTGATATGTTCAGTTCGTCCGCAGTTATTGAAGTCGCCGTGCGTAAAGATGATTGTTGCCCATTTATCGAGGAACAAAATTGTCACCACAATCGATCCTAGCCCGCATTTTGAACCGGGTATCATCTCACCTACAGCGACGATCCAACATGATTATAGCATGTTTGTATTTCGGGCGTGTTCTCGCTATATTTAAAGCAACTTGGGCCCTTAGCTCAGTTGGTTAGAGCAGCGGACTCATAATCCGCGGGTCGCAGGTTCAAGTCCTGCAGGGCCCACATTTCCCATTGATGTTCCTCAGAATTCTTCATTCCGTCGAAGAAAGACGAATCTGAGTACACGCCTCGTAAACCGCAAGACAGTTCCTTCCGGGGTTCCTTTGCACAATTGATCATATACCCGGCTATCGAAAACTCCATAGGCATCCTGTAACAAATCCCGACGGAATGCGGCTATAGTTACAGGTCGATGGGGAGACGGCACGGCCAATGGGTACTTCAACACGTCAAAGAAACGGAGGAGACTTGAAAACCACACAACGTTTTGGCTCAGCCGGAAGAACCTCAACAACGTTCCGGAGAATCAAGATCCCTACAGTTGTAGTTGTAGTAGTGATGGTATTCTCCTCATTGTCTGCAGGCCAGACAACAAAAACTCAGGAGGGCTTTTTCGGCGTACCTCTTCATGTTACCGTCAGTGCTCACGCCGGCTATGGTTTTGTCAACATGCAGCAAATAAACAATGTAATTCAGGAAGTAGGTACGATTCGTCGTGTTGTTGATTCCAGAACCAGGGAAGCGGACGTGCTATCCGGCGGATTCTATTGGGATGGATCAATTTTGATTCGGCTGAATAGATTCTTTGCCGGTGTAGGATTTTCATCGTTAACGGTGTCCGGCCAGAGTGACTATAAAGGAGCGGTTTCGCTGTTAGACAAGCTTTCGGGAAGAACGAGCGAATACCTTCTGCTGATCGGCGTCCGTTTTCCTGGCACTGAAAGGTTGTTCATCGATCTTTTTGTGGGAGGAGGATACTGCAAAGCTATGATGGACTATACAGGTGAATATCACGACAACTTCAATTCATCCAATGACATACTCTTCAAGCAGTCGTTAGCGCACAGCTTTCTTTCTGTCAGGACATTTGGAGTGGCTGGTGCCCGCTATGGAATTGTGAGCCTGCGGTTACTTGTGGGGTATCGTCTCGCAAATGCCGGCGTTATGAAAGGAAGATATGTATTGAACGGTCAAACATCGACCACGGAAGAGCCCTTCGTGGATTTTCGCGGTAATGAAGTAAAGTGGGATTTCAGCGGACTGTTACTTGGCGGCGGAGTTTCCGTAGAGTTTTAGATTGGGTGGAACAAGAGTTCAGCCGATTCCCCGCCAGCTATTCTCCCTCATGCAAAACGGAACCTTTGTATGCACGTTACTTTCTCAATTCCAACACCAACGTCACCGTTGAGCCTTTCTTATCGATCTCGTACTCGACTCTGTCCATTAGAGTCCGCATCAGAAAAATGCCGCGGCCGCTGGTACGCAACAGGTTTTCGTCTTCCAGGGGGTTCTTGACATTGCTGAGCTTGAAGCCTTTTCCCTCGTCGGCAATTGTAATGACAAGCTCATCGGGGAGACAGAGACAGACGACAGCAACTTTCTTCTTTGCATCTGCTTTGTTGCCGTGAAGGATGGCGTTGTTGACTGCTTCGGTGAGCGACACCATCAACTTGTTGGTCTGGATTTCGTCGAGGTGAGCATGCTTCCCGATCTTGTGTATGAACCCTTCAACGCGCTTGATGGATTTCGGGTTGCTGGGTAGCGTCATCCGGATTGTTCTTGGAGCCACGGCAGAATCCTTTTACATTGTGATGTTGATGTTGAGGGTCATATTTGCAAGTGATCGCGTCCCGCCGCCTTCCAACCGCCGTTGTTCATACCATCCCCGCAAACCCACTTCACTGAACGGGCTGAGCCGCCACAGAACGAGGCACGTCGGGCCGAAGCTGCGCAGGAACGAATCCAACTTCCTCTCATCTCCCGTATAGCTGTAGCGTGTCTGGCTGAAGTACCGGACGCCAACGGCAAACAGCGTGCCTTCCTCGGGCGAGTAGCGTACTTGAAATGCGTAGGTTTTGTCAATGAACGAGTTTTCCCGTCGTTCCGTGAATTCGCTCCAATTCAACTGTCCTCTGTCATATAACTTCAAATACAGAAAAAAATCAAGTCCGATTCGTGACGTAATGTCAAAAGCGGTGGAATCAACCCATCCAAATTGCCTGTAAGAAAAACTCCGGACTTGAGCCGCCTCCAGTTCAAAATCATACACGGTGTAATTTGCCAGAACCTCAAAGGCATTCATGGTGGCAAACTGTTCGAAGGGCTTATACAGCGTACGAGGCGAAAACCGCAATACACGGTTGATATTGTTGTTCGCGCTTCTGTCCTTCAACAGATACACAGTATGGTTCAGTGTGCCATCCAGCGTGAATGATACCTCGAGAAACCGGCTGAGAGTATGATAGGTGGAAAGGGAAAGCGCGACCAGCAACTCGTCTCTATCCTCCACATTCAGTTCGCTGGGAGTGTCGTATCGCAGAATGCTTGCCGCCCCTGAGAACGAAATATGATCGGAGGATGAAACAGGAAGAGAAAGCGTGCCTGCAAGCGACGTTCTGCGGGAGAGGTTATCTTTCGTCTGTTCCTGCTCTTGTGCCTGACGCTGTGTAATAGGAGTGACGGAAGTATCCTGCAAGAACCCCGTAGGGGCGCTTTTGGCAAAATGCCGTTCGTCCCGTTCACTGTGCGAGAATCTCGACGAAGCGGCAATGCCGGAGTTGTCATTCCGGTAGGTTGCCTGCACAAAAACATCGAGCCGGAACTCATCGATGCCGGTATTAAACTGTGCCGGCGCTCTTGCCGCGCCGCTTATCGAACGGAAGTCTTTGTCAAGTTTGCGGCTGTATACATTCAGAAAAAGTGAAGTCACGAACTCCGGTTCGAATTCATAGTCGAGGAGATTTGTGAATGAGAAGACGTTCTCGATTCTGCTTTCGAGTGCCCCCGTGGCAACAGTGTAGAACTCTCTCCGGTTTCTGTTGAACCCGATCTCCATACTGTCGCGTGTACTGCCGAGAAACGTCTTCTGCATGCCCGCGCGGGCAAGGTGGTTTTCCAACAGACGCGGGTCAAGATTGTCACGTTGGAACTGAGCGCTCCCTGCGATCCGGTAGCCGTCCAGAACCAGGTCGTTGGTTCGCGCGGCAATATTGTAGCTCAGGCCGCGGTCGCGGACATCAATCTGGTTATCCCAGCGATGGCCGATCATCGGATTGAGCGTGAAGAACGGATCGGGTGTGTACTCAATGCCGCCAAGAATGGTATTCATGGAGGCTCTGCTCAACCCGACATCTTTCTTGTCTGAAAATACGAAAGAAGACCATTGGGCTTTCAGAGCAACTTCATCGTTCAGCGGGTGGGTCGCTTGCAGTAACAGGCGTTGCTGGTTGCTTTGAAGGCGCTGCTCGGGGGATGAGCCTGTGCGTTCAATCAGGATGATATTGGACATGAACAGTTCATTGAGACGAATACGTGTGCCGAACGAAACCGTGTCAACAGAAAGGCTTCCGAGCCAATTGAATGTGTTGAGACTCCGATCAAAAAGAATACTTGCAGAGTTGCGTCGTGTGAGAGAATCGGCTGCCGGCATGTCCTGAAGCTGCCCAAATGTCCGAACCAGCGGGCACAGGACGAATATCAGAAACAGGGTGAGCCGATGCACCGTGGCGACTCCGTTCAGACCAATTGCACGGTGTTGGAGCGGGCGGGCACGATCACGTCATGGAATCCCGCTTCGGTAAGTCCGAGCGCCAGTTTCTCGGATTGATCCGCGTCGCCGTGGACGAGGAGTGTCTTCTTCAGCCGCTTCTTGTCGAATTGACTGATGTATCGTATCAATTCGTTCCTGTCTGCGTGTCCGGAAAAGGAATTCAATACAACAACCTCGGCCTTCAAGTTGTGCGGCTCCCCGAAAATATTCACTACAGGCTCGCGCATCACCAAGCGTTTGCCCAATGTGTGCTCAGCCTGGTATCCGACAATGATGATCATGTTCTTCGGGTCGGAGACAGTATTGCGAAGATGGTGCAACACGCGTCCTGCTTCACACATTCCTTGTGCCGATATAACGATGAACGGCCCCTGTCGTTCATTCAGCGCCATTGAATCAGCCACATCGCGGACATACGCCAGTCGCTTGAATCCGAACGGATCATTGGTTGCCGATTTCCGAAGAAGGTCCCGGGTTTCCTTGTCGTAACATTCCGGATGGTCGCGAAATACCTTTGTCACGTTGATCGAGAGAGGGCTGTCCACAAACACGGGCAGGTTGTCGATCTTTCCGGCATTACTGAGTTTGTGGAGGACATAGACAATCTCCTGCGTGCGCCCGACGCTGAACGCCGGGATTACCATTTTCGCCTTCCGGTCGCAACCGCGTTGCAACGGTTCAAGCAACTGTTCCTCCATCGCCTCAACGGGTGCATGAAACCGCCCGCCGTATGTGCTTTCGCTGATCAGGTAATCGGCATCACCGATGAATCGGGGATCACGGAGAATGGGAAGATTCGGCCTTCCCAAATCGCCGGTAAACGCCAACGAAACAGTTGTGCCGTTCTCGCGCAGTTTCAACATAACGGATGCAGATCCGAGGATATGCCCCGCATCTTCAAACCGCGCTGTAACATCGTCCAACACTTCGAATGTCGTTGCGTAATCAACGCTCTTGAAAAGGGGGATGGTTTCGTCAACATCATCCTGCGTGTAGAGAGGAAGAACAGAAGGGATCCCTTTTTGATGATTCTTCCTGTTCACGAACTCAGCGTCCCGTTCCTGAATGTGGGCGCTGTCGCGCAGCATCACGGCACACAAATCGCGAGTGGCAGAAGTAGCATAAATGGAGCCGCGGAAGCCTTGACGGACAAGCGTCGGCAGATTTCCCGCATGATCGATATGCGCGTGGGAGAGAACAACGGCTTCAATCGTCGTCGGGTCGAAAGGGAAATGTTCGTTGCGGGCCCGCGCTTCTTCGCGTCTTCCGTGGTACGTTCCGCAGTCAAGCAGAATTGTTCTGCCGCCGACTGTGAGAACGTGCATGGAACCGGTCACCGTGCGGGCTGCGCCCTGAAATTGAATGTGCATTATTGTTTGAGTATTTCGAACGGAAGATCATCTGATACATGTCAGAAAATCATTCTCCATGAGTCTCAATCGTTGTACCGGCTTCCTTCCTTCTCCCGATCCACATACCAACGCCAAGTCCAACGATGGCTGCGAGCGGGCCCCAGAAGAAAGCGCCTGCCATCATCACCTCAAGGTCACGGTCATGCTGATTTGATGAGACGATGGAAGTGAGGAACCCGCCGCCGAAGGCGCCGAGAAGATATGTGCCAACAGTCCAGAGACAGCCTATACGGATACGGCGCATCGTTCTATCGTTTTGCCGCTTGTATGTCGGATTCCTTCTGATTCATCGCCGAAAAGATTTTTCCAATCGACGCCACAACTCCGGCAACATCAGAGAGATTGGAGGGAATGATCATCGCATTGTTCTTCTGCGCCAGTTTTCCGAATTCCAGCAAGTAGGTTTCAGCGATGCGGAGGTTGACCGCATCAATGCCCCCCTTTTCGTTGATGGCGTTGGCAATTTCACGGATTCCCTTGGCCGTTGCCATCGCCACACGCTCGATTTCCTGTCCGCGGCCTTCCGCTTCATTGATGCGCTTCATCTTTTCGCCCTCGGACTTTGCGATTGCCTCCGCCTTATCACCCTCGGCGCGGTTGATTTTTGCCTGCTTGTCTCCTTCCGATTCGGCAATCAAGGCCCGCTTCTCACGTTCTGCACGCATTTGTTTCTCCATCGCATCCTTGATGCTGGTGGGGGGAAGAATGTTCTTGATTTCGTGGCGGGTGACTTTCAATCCCCACGGGTCCGACGCCTTGTCAACTGCTGCGACAATTTCGGAATTGATCTTCTCCCTCTCCTCAAACGTCCTGTCAAGTTCAATCTTGCCGACCTCGCTACGCATTGTGGTTTGAGCCAGTTGCGTGGATGCAAAGATGTAATCGCTGATTCCGTACGACGCCTTCACAGGGTCTATGATCTGCATGTACAGAATGCCGTCCACTTCAACAGCGATGTTGTCTTTTGTGATGCATGTTTGCGGAGGAACATCTATCACCATTTCCTTCATCGAGTGCCTGTAAGCGACACGGTCGATGAACGGGATGAGAATGTGAAATCCCGCTTCGAGCGTCGCATTGTATTTGCCGAGCCGTTCCACAATGAACACGGTCTTCTGCGGCACGACCCGCGCTGTTCTCATGATGATGAGAAAAACAAAAAAGACAATACCGAGAATGATTACCGTTCCGACTTCCATAGTGTTATCCTTTCAATTGTACGTGAGCAACATCGCTGTTGAGAGTTTACTGTGTGCACACTCCTCCGGCGTATGACTGTCCAGATGGATTAGTTGACGGGTTTTACCGTGAGTGTTAGGTTGTCACGCGATAGAATTTCGACGGGTGTGCCCTTTCGAATTTCCTGCGCGGCGGTTGCCTTCCAGTTTGTGCCGTGAAATTCCACTTTTCCGGAAAGTGTTGCGGGAAGAATATCCTCGACAACAATTGCCCGTTCACCTTTCACGTCGTCAAGGGCGGCAACATCATCCACTTTGCGCGACACGCGTCCCTGGAAGTACTTCTGGCCCCTCTTGCGGAAAAGGACCAGTGTCAGGAGTGACGAGCCGAGAAAAATCAGCAGTTGCACGTTGAAGTCTTCCGTTATGCCGAGGAAAATGCACAACGCCGTGATCCATGCACCAATGCCGAAGAACATGATGACAAAACCCGGAAGGATAAGTTCACTCAGCAAGAGAGCAAGACCGAGAAGAAACCAGTACAGTTCAGATTGTGAACCTTCGAAGATGGACATGGAAAAACCTTTCGGTTATGAGATAGGTTGGAAGAAATGTAGAGGAAATGCCCCTGAGAAGCAACGCAGGAAAAGGCAACGGATGCATAGCTTGCGGCCGGATGTCGCGAACACAAACCCTGATCGGCGTGATGCTATCGTTGTTCCGGGAGGCTCGTGAGCTGATTGGAGACACATTGCCACCGCCGGTTCTTGTTCACCCAAACTTCCGTGTACCGCGCAATGTTCAGAATTCTGCCCAACCGGTGGAACGTGCGCACTCCCGAAATAATCGCAGTGTTCCCGTACGTTCTGATGCGCGAGTTGGTGACGACAATGGAATCGACACGAAAGGCGGCGGTACGTACCATTTCCACAACCTGCTTCTTGTTGAGAAGTTCGCCGTTGTCGTCAATGTAAGTATAGTCATCGGCGTACAATCGCTCGAGCGAAACGAAATCGAGCATCACGTATGCGGTGAGCAACTCGCGTTCGAGTTTCCTGAGTTGAATCTCAGTCGGATTGGCGGCAAGGGTTGAGCACGAAACACAACACAGGAGTAGTGCAAGACACGTATGCAGTATTCTTCGATACACAGCTTCCTCTTTTGCTTTGGACGTGAGCCTGTTCCCCCGGCTCGTAAGATGCCTGACTGAAAGGGGAAACGCGGATGTTAGTGCTTGGCCGGTTGATGGGATTCATGAATCTCGAATACCCGGTCCAGCATGGAAATCTTGATCAGACTGACAACTTTTTTGTGAACATTACGCAACACCACTTTGCCGCCATGTTCCTTCATTTTTCTCTCGGCAATGAGCAGGGCGCTAAGCCCGCTGCTGTCGCAGAATTCCACTTCCTTGAGATCGACGTTCAGTGTCTCGATCTTGGGTTTGCAGAGGATCAGGAATTCTCCTTTCAATTCGGGAGAAACCGCAGAATCCAGCTTGCGCTCCTTCAGCTTCAGTGTAACGGAACTGCCGTTCTTTTCCACTTCAAAGTTCATCGACGCCACCTTCTTTCTGACTAGTATCTAAAACATGTGAAGACACTGTGCGAAGCGATCGTACAAATCTCTTCTTGACCGTGCAGGATCGTGCTGGATTTGAAAGTTGTAGAACAAGTCCGAATTGGGACCCTTGAAACCGACGCGAACCTTTGCATTACTCTCTCTGCAAATATAGGCTGAGGGGAGAACTAAATCAAGGTTAAGGTCAATGGCGAGATCGAATTTCCTGTCGTTGAAGAGGGACAAGAATGTCTGGCGCGGATGAAACAACACCGTTACATCAGTCTCTTTGATTTGCACGAAATGACTCTTCGGCATCAATCGGATTGTTTCAACGCCCCGTTCGTCGCCGATCACGGTGATATTCTGTTCGTTGAACATGCGCTTCAACATCTCGATAACATTCATTGCCGAAAGCAACTCACTCCGGTCAAGCGGCATCACAACAAGGGCCTGTTTTGCACCCGACACTGCTTCGGTAAATGAAATAACCGGGTCATCCTTTTTGCGAAACCTTCGCCCCGCAAGCCATATTCCGGATCTTATGCGGAAGGATTCTAACACGTATTCCTCATGCGATCAAGGTTCTGAATGTTGATTCATCCATAAGCGGAACGCCGAGTTTCCTGGCTTTGTCAAGCTTTGAGCCGGCATCCTCTCCCGCCAATACATATTGCACATTCCGGCTCACCCCCGACGCGACCTTGCCGCCATTCCCTTCGATCAGTTGCTTTGCCTGTTCGCGTGAAAGCGTCGGCAGCGTGCCGGTCAGAACGAATGTCAATCCGCTCAGCTTGCCCTTCTTCTTTGTTGCAGCGGCAGCGAGTGTGAGCCCAGCTTCCCTCAATCGCTTCACGATCTCGCGGTTGTGCTTCTCACGGAAGAAATGCGCGACACTCTCGGCAATCTGCGGGCCGATGCCTGTGACAGACTGCAAATCCTCTTCATTCGCGGATTGCAGTCTATCTATAGAAGGAAAATTTTCGGTCAAAAGCTGCGCGACCCCTTGCCCGACATGGCGGATTCCGAGGGCGTAGAGAACGCGATGGAACGGACGTTTTTTGCTCTCTTCGATTGCGTTAAGGAGGTTCTTCACGCTTTTTTCGCCCCACCTGTCGAGTTCTGCAAGATCGGCGCGATGCGTGTGAAGCGAATAGAGATCGGCGCAGTTCTTTACCCAACCCAAACCGACGAGTTGCTCCACAACCGCCTCGCCCAGCCCTTCGATATCCATTGCTCCTCGCATGGCAAAATGCTCGATGCGTCCCTTTACCTGCGCCGGACATTCGGAGTTCTCGCAATAGTAATTGACCTCGCCTTCGGGTTTGAAAAGGGGAGTGTTGCACGCCGGACAACGTGCCGCCATTTTGTACGGTGACGTTCCTTTCCGGCGTTTGCTCAACACAACCTCCGACACTTTCGGAATAACGTCACCGCCTTTCTCCACAATCACCGTATCACCGGCGCGCAAATCCAGTTCGTTGATGTAATCCATGTTGTACAAACTTGCGCGGCTGACAGTCGATCCTCCGACGAATACCGGCTGCAAATCGGCAACGGGGGTTATGGTTCCGACTCTCCCGACTTGCAGAATGATGTTGTTTAGAACAGTTTCCGCCTTCCGCGAAGCGAATTTGAAAGCGATTGCCCAACGCGGACTTTTTGCAATGCTGCCGAGTTTCGCCTGCTGCGACAGCGAATCCACCTTCACAACAACCCCGTCGATATCATAAGGAAGCGCATCGCGTTTCGCCTCCCATTCCCGCCAGAACTGAACAACGTCGTCAATGGTGTTGCACAGACGTGTATGCTCGTTTACCGGCAAACCGAGAGAGCGGAGGATGTCAAAATTCTTGAAGTGGCTCGTCAGGTGTGCGTCGGGCGCGAGAAGCGTGTACGCATACATTTTAACGGGGCGCGTTGCAACAATCTTCGGGTCTTGCAACTTGAGTGTGCCGGCAGTTGAATTCCTTGGATTGATGAACGGTTTTTCGCCCGCCATCTCGCGCTGTTTATTCATTTCAAGGAAATCGCTTTTGTGCATAAACGCTTCGCCTCGCACGTCGATGTTCATGTATTGCTTCTCCGTTGAACGCAGATGCAGTGGCAACGAACGGATGGTTTTCAGATTTGCGGTAATATCGTCGCCCTGCATGCCGTCGCCCCGCGTTGCCCCTTGCGAAAACATGCCGTCACGGTATTTCAGTGCAATCGCCACTCCGTCGAATTTCAACTCGGCTACATAGTGGGGCGTTTCGCTTCCCAACAAACCCCGGATCCGTTTGTCGAATTCCCGGATTTCATCTTCGGAGTACGAGTTTGCCAGACTCAACATCGGCGGGTTATGGGCGACTGTGCCGAATTCCTTCGTCGGTTGGCCGCCGACGCGTTGCGTGGGAGAATCCGGTGATCGCAGTTCGGGATGTTGCTGCTCGAGGTCGTGCAGCTCGCGCATCAACTTGTCGTACTCTTCATCGGAGATGGTCGGCTCGGCGAGAACATAGTAACGGTAATCATGTTCGTGCAATTCGTCGCGTAGCTTTTTGATACGCATCGCTGCACTATGGGAAGAGGGAGGCATGAATCAACGGCCGGAATGTGTGTTGCGTTTGAAATAGACGTCGCTGGTCACAAATCCGCGTCGCACGGGAATCTCGACAGGCCTGTTATCCAGTGCCATCGTGATAGCTGTCGGATTTCCGATTTTCGTGATCCAGAATTCGTCCTTTGCCTTCCATTTGAATGTTGTGTTCGGATACAGAAAATGCTCGGACATCTTTCTCTGATCGATCACGATCTGCAACCATACGCTGTCCGTTGTTGCTGCAACGAGCGTGAGGCTGTCCCGGTCAACGATAATCGTCGGGACAGTTCCGCCGGTTCTTCTCACGATTGCCGAATCGGCTGTTGGTCCTGCCGCGGCAACCTGGTCAACCGTATCTCGTATGCCGGCGCGCCGTTCGTTTTCTTTGACAGTTTCATGGAACGGAACTTCTTTGACGCGTACGGGAGGTTCTTTTTCCAGCACGCCCCACAACACAATGTCTGCCAACACCAGCACAACAATCGCAACTCCCGCTTTGAAAAATACCGGAACGAATCGCTCAACGTTGTTGTGGCGCGGGGTGTTCTCAGGCGTCTCGTTGCTTGAAGAGGGTGATTGGTCCGGAGGGGGATGCGTATGTGCAGCTTCCCGTTTCAGAAGCCACTTGTCGTACTTCTGCATTGTTTCCGCAGGATCAATGCCCACAACGCCCGCATATTCCCTGATGAATGCACGCATGTATGCCTGCGGCACAACATCAATGTCGCCGCGTTCGAGTGCCTCAAGCAATTGGATATTGATAAGTGTGTGGCCGGCAATCTCGTCGAGCGAGATCCCTTTCACTTCGCGGGCGGCTTTGAGTTCAGCAAAGAACGAATCCATCAGGGCATCTCAAGGGGAAGGAACGGACTGCAGGCGGTTGTCCAAAACGTGGCGGACTTTGAACGCAAGATCTTCAAGCTGAAACGGTTTCTGCAAATATCCGCTGATGTCGGAAGAGGAAACAGCCTCATCAACGACCGCTCTGCCGTGTCCTGTCACAATCAAAATAGGAAGCTCGGAAGAAATCATCTTGAGTTGGCGAAGCGTTTCACGTCCTCCCATCAACGGCATGTTCATGTTCATCATGACAAGATCAATGGTCGCGCGGCGGGTCCGGTACATCTCCACTCCGGCTTTGCCGTCATGCACGTAGTGAACGGTATAACCGAGATTCGAGAGCATATCCTTGGCGATTTCGCAGACGCTCTCTTCATCATCTATGATCAGAACATTTTCAGTTCCGCGCGGCAAACGTTGACGCCGTTTGTGGGCTTCGGCTTTCGCTTTTGCATCGGAGGCGGGGAAATACATCGTAAAGGATGTTCCCTTTCCGACCTCACTTTCGACACTAATGAAACCCCCGTGGCTTTGCACGACACCGTACACAACGGAAAGGCCGAGGCCTGTTCCGAATTCCTTGGTGGTAAACCACGGCTCGAATACGCGGGTTTTCATCTTCTCATCCATTCCCACCCCCGTGTCGGTGATGGTCAATGCGACGAACCGTCCCGGCTTCACTGAGGAAAACTGGCTGATAGTATGTGCGTCGGCCATCATGGTGCCGGTCGAGATGCGCACCGTGCCGCCGTCGGGCATTGCGTCACGGGAATTCAGCAGCACGTTGAGCAGTGCCTGCTGCACCTGGCCCTCGTCGCCGTTGATGTTTGCAGGGTCGTCGGTGAAGTGTTTCTCGACCACGATTTCCTTGCTGACGCTTCGCTCGAAAAGAATAAGCGTTTCTTCAATGAGAGGATGCAATTCAACCGGCTTGACGACGTTTTCCGTTTTTCGTGCGAAGGTGAGCAACTGCCGCGTCAACGACGATCCTCGCCGTGCCGCGCCTTCGATAATGGCAACATACTTCGCCAACTCGTGATCTTCCGGCATGTGCCGGCGCATGATTGAGGCCGAGCCGAGAATAGCCGCAAGAATGTTGTTGAAATCGTGGGCTATGCCCCCGGCGAGATTGCCGATGCTGTCGATCTTCTGCGCATGAAGAATAGCCGACTCCATCCGTTTCCGTTCGGAGATGTCGCGGGCGACGATGCGTGCGAGAACAGGCGTGCCGCTTTTGTCGAAGACGAGGGAGGAGTTGACATTGACGAATAACAGCTTGCCGTCTTTGCATACCATCTGTTCTTCAAGATCCCGTACGCCGCGGGCTTCCAGAAACATCCGGATAAGAATATCCTCGAGCGTCGGGCGGAGTTCTTCGACAAAGAAATTCTCGAGCCTGCCGCCGATGAGTTCCTCCTTGGTATAACCGAGCATCCGGGCGCCGGTGTTGTTGCAGCCTGTAATTGTGTGGTCGCGGCTGATACTGAGATAGATGTCGGGCGAGTTCTCGAACAAATCCAGATAGAGTTGCTCCGATCGTTTCACCCGATCGAACAACCGTGCATTGTTCAACGCAACGCTTATTTGATTGCCGAATGCTTCCATCAACTCAGCCTGCTTCGTCGAGAACATATCAAATTCTTCACCGGCAACAATAAGCACGCCCAGGATGGCATCGGTTGATTTCAGAGGAATGGAAGCCCAGAATTGAATGCCGAGTTCTTTCAGGTCGGCATCGATATGTCCCAGCCCGTCAACAAGCCTCTCGCGTTGAACACGGGGCTGATGCAGCCAGACGGAAAGCGGTACTGCCGTGTTGGAAGGAAGGTGGATAAAATCGTTCGACGTTCCTTTTGAGCTCTTGAGAAGGAGGCCGTCTTCATCCAGCAAATAAATCCAGCCGAAACGCGTATTGAGAAGTTCGGTTGCTTTATTGAGTGCCGATTGCAGCACGTGTTCCAGCTCGACCGACCGGTTCACTGCCTCGGCAATGGTGCTGATGGCGAGCAGTTGCCGGCGTTGCTCGTCGAGCTGTCGGGCATACTTGAGCGAAAACACAACGCTGAAGAAACCGATAAGCCCCACCGCCAGAACGCTGATGAAATCTGTCCAGCGCAGCGTTTCTCCCGTCAGAAGGATTGCCGCTACTATAGTAGCCATTGTTACAATGACAGCGGTTGAGGCAACTACCTGCGCTTGCTCAACGAGGCCAAAGTTTACAATGAGCTGCCGTATTGATGTGAACGGATTTCGCATTTCGATGCAATGTACAAAAGTCGGCACGGACATTCAATTATTCCGATCTGCCCCACGTTTCCCGCTGGCGTGACTTTCCATTTGTGATCGAGAAACAGCAAAAAAAAGTCCTGCCGTTGTGGACAGGACTCATGCACAACACACTGTCGATGGTGTGGTGGCTACTTACCGTTCTTCTTTGCGAGGATTGCATCCTTCGCGGCTTTGGCGATGCGGAACTTCACGACAGTCTTTGCAGGAATCTGAATCTGCTCGCCAGTAGCCGGATTGCGACCCATGCGCGCCGCCCGGTCAACCATCACCAATTTCCCGATGCCCGGAATGGTAAACTGGTTTCTTGCTTCCTTATAGGCGAGCGATGAAAGCTCGTCAAAGAAGGCGACAACCTCTTTGCGCTTCATGCCAAACTTGTTGGCGAAATGCGCCATGATTGCCGACTTGGACATTGCTTTTGCCATAAATCTCCTTAATGATGTGGGGGTGATGTAATTTTGTTAAACTGAAACTTGTGAACACTCCTCAAAACGCTGAAAAGATAGCTATTTCTCGGAAAGAATCAAACCAAATCAACCAAAAACCTCAATAAAATAAGGGTCTTTCTGCATTCCGTCGCTATTTGTTGAATCAGAATGAGTTACAGGGAGAGTAGAATCACCATTCATTATCCTGAAAGAACGCAGACTCGCCGTTGTGAATAAGAATTTCCACCGGACATTTTGGAATTGAAGAAAGAAAGACGCTTCCGTAACGTTTTTTCAGAACGCGTGAATCAAGAATTGTCACCATTCCCCGATCCGAAGTTGAACGAAGTAAACGCCCGAACCCTTGCCGGAACTTCAACACCGCTTCGGGAAGCGTGTACTCCATGAACGAATTACCGGCGCGACGCGCAATCTCCTCGAGCTTCGCCTCAATCAACGGATGATTCGGAGCAGCGAACGGCAGCCGTGTAATGATCACGTGTTCCAATGCTTCGCCGGGAACATCGACACCTTGCCAGAAGCTGTCAAGGCCGAACAAGACGGAGTGTACATCACGTTTGAATTCCTGCAACAAATCATGCCGTTGACGGTCGATTCCCTGCACAAGAAGTTTGATCCCCCGATCGTCAAACTCGCCTGCAAGCTGTTTCGCCGTCGTGCGCATAAGCACCGTGCTTGTAAACAGCACAAGGGCTTTTCCGCCGGAGCGGTCAACGCTCCGCATGATCCACTGCGGCAATGCGTTCGCAAAGCCCTCCGCGTCCGGTTCGGGAATATCCCGCGCAATGAAGAGTTTCATCTGTGTATGATGGCTGAACGGTGAATCGAGTATGAGGCTGCCGACACCGACTCCGCCGATGCGTCGTTGAAAATAGTCGAGGGAGTTGTTGACGGCAAGTGTCGCGCTTGTCATGACAACAGAAGTGTCATTGCGAAAGAGTTTCGGCCCGATGGCATCAGCGATATTGGAAGGGGACGCGCAGAGCGTCACGTTGCCCGATCTGCCGGTGCCGAGTTCCACCCAATAGGTGAAATCGAACTTGGGTTGTTCAAGAAACTCTCCGACCAATACTTGGGCCTCCCACAATGCCCGACGGGCGGCGGTTACTTCATTCCTTTCGAACTCATGTTTCAGCGTTGACTGGATTTTCTCTGCCTCCTTTTCCAAATGCACAAGCCCGGCGGTGAGAGAATCCTGTATGAAGTACGGCCTGCGGATCCGCACGTCGTTGGAGGGAGAAGAAGATTCCATCAACGTCTGTGCTGCCGTACGGATTGTTTCAAAAAACTCTAACACTTTCTCCTCTGTCTCTTCACAGAGCGCACGAATCGCTTTCTTCTGCTTTGCAAACAACCCCCTCTTTGTTTTGCTGTTCCACAGCTTGTGAATGGTGGAAAGAATCTGATAGCGTGAGATGTTCTTGCCGATGCCGATTCCTGCCACCGCTTCGAGCGTGTGCGCCTCATCGAATATCACGAAGTCGTTCGGGAAGATGAACCCTTCCTCCGATTCCTGCAATGCCATGAGTGTGAAGAAGAGGGCGTGATTGATGATGACGAGATTGGCGGCACGAACCTTCTCTTTCGTTCGCTGGAAGAAACAGGTAAACCCGCAGACGGTCGAGCTGCATATCCCTTTTTCGGAACAGACCATATCCCAGACATTCGGCGCAGGCGTAAAGCCGAGGTTCTCCATGTCGCCGTCGGGTGTTTCGTGCGACCATTCGAAAATGCGGCGAAGCTGATCCTGCTCGCCGTCGTTGAACAGCGAACCGGTTGATGCCATTGACCGGGCAAGACGTGTTGTGCAGAGATAGTTCCGCCTTCCTTTCAGCACAACCGCATGAACTTCCTTCTCGCCCAAAACTCCCCGCACGATTGTGATATCCTTGCGGAAGAGTTGCTCTTGCAGATTCTTTGTGTGCGTGGAGATGACGGCCTTGCGTTTTTCCTTTCTGGCATAGAGAACGGCGGGAATGAGATAAGCCAAAGATTTTCCGACGCCCGTCGGTGCTTCAACGATGAGATGCCTCCCGGATTCCAATGCTTCGGCAACCGCCACCGCCATCTGCCGCTGCTGGGGACGGTATTCAAATTCCTTCAGTTTCGAGAGGGCTCCCGATTCCGAGAAAATATCGTCGACGGTTTGAACGAAGGAAGTCATTGAGATGAAAATGCGTGAAACTTGTCCAGCAACTCCTGCGGCACGGCAACCGGACGATGCGTTTTCAGACTGATAAAGATCCCGGATTGTTCAGCCGTTGCGGCGATCTGCCCGTTGTGGATCATTTCGTGCGATACTCCCCACCTGACGCCGCCCAATTGCGTTACCCAGACTCTCCCTGTGAATGTGTCAAACAGCCGGAGCGGCCTCTTGTATTCAATCGTTGTGCGTGTAAGAATCGGGGAATTGCCTTCCTGTACGAACCGCTCCAACGGATAGTGACCGGCAAGCATCGTGTTACGCAAATCCTCCAGCCAGCGAACGTACACCGCATTGTGAACGTAGCCGACAAAGTCCACATCGTAGGATTTTACTTCAAATGTGAGTTCGGTTTCAAAGGGAAGAGACATGGTGCATCCAAAAAAAAGTAGGAACGAACATGATATTCGTTCCTCTCAAGATGAAAGTGGAAACCGGGCAGATACCACTCAGGGCCGATCATACTCAAGCGGTTCGACATTCCTGACTTTCTTCATCGCGGCCTCGAATTTCTGCCGGTCCCCGATTCGTGCCCGCTTCTCAAAATATTCTTCTGTCAACAATTCTGCGATTGCTGAAGCGAGGAATTCCTCAACAGGAAGTGAATCTTTTGCGGCAAGTTCCTTGACGCGCTGATGAAGCGAATCGGGTATTTTGATGCTTATTTCGCTCATGTTCCTTCTCCTATAATCTGAAGGAATTCGGCGGGTGTGACAACCTGAATGCCAAAATTCTCTACCCCGACAAAATCCCTCTTGTTGTATGTTACAATGTACCGACTTTCCGATTCAACGGCTACTTCGAGTACAAGTTCATCTTTCTTGTCCCTGAGAAATGAACGCCACAGATAGAAGATACTTCGATGTTCACTCGCGGAGTTGATATAGTTCAGAATGTCATCAATCGCCTCATAAGTCAACTCAAGCTCATATGCCAACCTTTTTGTCGCTTCCTCGTATTCGATCAGAAGCGGTACAGAAAGATTGATGACAAACCGCTGATCTCCCAGCAAAGTGAGCAATCTATTGGATGCTCCACGTTTCGACCAGAGAGCAGCAACAATGACATTCGTGTCAATGACAATTCGAAGAGGGGAGGCCATAGTGTTGAGCCCGATTTGTGAATGTCAAAGTAGCGCCGACTTCACCACCTCATCCTGTTCCGCTTGATGCGCCTTAAGCGACCCCGTTGCCGTTGCGGCGCTCGCTTTGCGTCCTGCGTAATCCAGATGTTGACCTGCACTGAGAAGCGAAGTCAAGTGGGGCTGCACAAACGTCCACGCTCCCATATTCTGCGGCTCTTCCTGGCACCAGACGACTTCCGCCGCATTGCTGTACTTCCGCAACACTGCGGCGACTTGTTCCGCAGCAAACGGGTAGAACTGCTCAAGCCGGACAATCGCAACCGCGCTGTTCGGATGCAGCGCCTGCTCGGCAAGTAAGTCATAATAGATTTTCCCGCTGCAGAAGACGACTCTCTTTACTCCAGCCGGATTTGTAATGGCAGAATCATCCAACAGTTCTTGGAATCTTCCGGTCAGAAAATCATCCTGATGCGAAACTACTTTCGGATGCCGCAACAGACTCTTCGGCGTCATGATGACGAGAGGCTTGCGGCGATTGTCTCTCATCTGCCGCCGCAGAACATGAAAGTACTGCGCGGGCGTTGTTACATTCACGACTTGCATGTTGTCTTCGGCGCAAAGTTGGAGGAAGCGTTCAAGTCGGGCGCTCGAATGTTCCGGACCTTGCCCTTCGTAGCCGTGGGGAAGAAGAAGAACGAGGTCGCACGGCTCCTGCCACTTCGCTTCGGAACCGGCGAGAAATTGGTCAATGATCATTTGCGCGCCGTTGGCGAAGTCGCCGAACTGCGCCTCCCACAACACCAGCGCGAGCGGATCGGCAACGCTGTAGCCGAACTCGAACCCGAGCACCGCCGCCTCAGAAAGCAAACTGTCGTACACGGCAAACGGCGCTTGTCCTTCGCGAATGTGATTCAACGGAACATACTCCGCCCCGCTCGTCGCATCGTACAAGACGGCATGCCGCTGACTGAACGTGCCGCGTCCGCTGTCCTGTCCGCTGAGACGGACGGGCGTTCCTTCTGCAACGAGTGAGCCGAACGCCAGCGCTTCGGCAAACGCCCAATCAATTTTTGCATCTCCCTCCAACAACAACGCCCGTTCATCGAGTATGCGCTGCAGTTTCGGGTTGATGGCGAACCTGGCGGGCAGAGTCGTAAGCGCCCGCGTTACGTCATGCAATGTCTCAATCGAAATTGCCGTGCCGCCGCCCGGCTGGGCCTTTGCCAATTCTTCTGCCGCAACCGCAAGAGGCACGTCGGGCCTGAAGTGCATCTCGCGTTTCTGCGAGGCTTCAAATGCTCGCTCGTATCGCTGCTTCGACTCTTCGGTGATGGCATCGAGTTCTTCCTTCGTCATCAACTTCTGACGAAGCAGTCTTTCCACATACAATTGCCGGACGGAAGGATGCTGTTTGATTTTCTTGTAGAGAAGAGGCTGCGTGTAGCTCGGCTCGTCGCCCTCGTTATGCCCGTGCCGCCGGTAGCAGAACATATCAATCACAACATCTTTGTTGAACGTTTTGCGGTACTCAAGCGCAAGACGCGCAACACGGACACATGCTTCGGGATCGTCGCCGTTCACGTGAAAGATCGGCGCCTGCACCATCTTCGCAACGTCGGTGCAGTAGGGAGTCGAGCGGGCATCTTCGGGCGTTGTCGTAAAGCCGATTTGATTATTGATGATAAGATGAATTGTGCCGCCCGTTCTGTAACCGTGCAGTTGCGAGAGATTGAGTGTCTCGGCAATCGTCCCTTGTCCCGCAAACGCCGCATCACCGTGGATCAGAATCGGAATGATCTGCTGATGCTCTGCATCGCCGAGACGCTCCTGCTTGGCGCGCACGATGCCCTCGACAACCGGATTCACCGCTTCAAGATGGCTCGGATTCGGGGCAACGGAAACAGCAATTTCCCTTCCTGCCGCGTTGCGATGCATGCCGCTTGCGCCTAAATGATACTTCACATCGCCTGAACCTTGCGTGCTGCTCGGGTCAACGTAGCCTTCGAATTCCGAGAACAACTTCGCCAGCGGCTTGCCGATCGTATTCGCCAGAATATTCAGACGCCCGCGATGCGCCATACCGATGACTGCTTCCTTCACGCCCGTTTCCGCAGCTTCATCCAACAACACATCAAGAATTGCCATCATCGTCTCGCCGCCTTCGAGCGAGAAACGCTTATGGCCGATAAATTTTGTGTGAAGGAATTTTTCCAGTCCTTCCGCCGCCGTCAGTTTTTTCAGAATCTGCTTGCGCAATTCGTTCGTGAGGGGATGCTGATTGCGGGCAGGCTCCATCCGTTCCTGCAGCCACTGCTTCTGCTGCGTGTGCTGGATGTTCATGTACTCGACGCCGATCGTGCCGCAATATGTTTCGCGCAGGATGTCGAGAATTTCGCGAAGCGTTGCCCGCGGCTTGCCTCCAAGCCCGCCGGTGATGAACTCACGGTCAAGGTCCCAGATGGTCAGTCCGTAGAACGCCGGATCAAGCTCGTTGTGATGCCCCGGCTTGTTGACGAGCGGATCAAGATGCGCGATCAGATGGCCGCGTACGCGGTACGCGTTGATGAGCTGCAGCACCCGCGCCTGCTTCTCGATGTACGCTTCCGTTTGACTTGCGCAAGCAAATGCCGGATGCTGGTCGGTTTGCCAGCGGACCGGCTCGTACGGGATTTCGAGATCGGCAAAGAGCGAATCGTAGAACTTCTCTTCTCCCAACAACAACTCATGCACACGCGCAAGAAACTGTCCCGACTCCGCGCCTTGAATCACCCGGTGATCGTACGTGCAGGTCATCGTCATCACTTTGCTGATGCCGAGAACCGACAACGCTTCCAGCGACATCCCGTGATTTTCCGCCGGATGGTTGATGGCGCCCGTAGCAATGATGGCTCCCTGTCCGGGCATGAGCCGCGGAATCGAAGCAACCGTGCCGACCGTTCCCGGATTTGTGAGCGTGATGGATGTACCCTGGAAATCGGAAGGGTCGAGCGCGTTCGAGCGAGACTTGCGAATGATGTCGTCGTATGCCGCAACGAACTGCGCAAAGTTCATCGCTTCGGCATTCTTGATGTTTGGGACGATGAGCGAGCGTGTTCCATCCTTGCGTGTCACATCGACCGCAAGCCCGACGTTGACATGCGGCCGCTCGGTTTTATGCGGCACGCCTCCGATGCGCGCAAACGAGGCGTTGAGGTTCGGATGATCGCCCAACGCTTTCACCATCGCCCATGAAATAATATGCGTGAAGGAGAGTTTGCCGCCTGTGCGTACTGCGAGATATTGATTGAGCAGACGGCGGTTTTCCTCCAACACCTTCACGGGAATCGTCCGCACCGACGTAGCCGTCGGCAGGGCGAGACTCGCTTCCATGTTCTCGACGATCTTTGCCGCGACGCCGCGGATGGCGGTGGACTGGTCGGACGGTTCGGGTGATGTACTTGTGACTTGAGGGTAAGAGGGTGTGAGAGTGAGGGGCGATGCACTTTGCGAGCCGTTGCCGCCTTCTTGCTTCGCGCCGAGAGCGGCGGCGAAGTAGTGCTGCCACGTTTTGCTGACGGATGCGGGGTTCTTCAGATACTCTTCCAGCATCTCCTCGACGAGTCCGGCGTTGGGGCCGAATTCCTCGAGGATTGCCTGCAGTTGACCGGCGGTGGGTTGCATAACGATTCTCTGTAAATGAACGGGCTTTCCCTCAAAGATAACAAACTCGTGGAGGCAATCCAACTGGCTGATGGCTTTTGAAATCCGACAGAGAAGGCAGTCTGCGATTAGATTCCTCATGTAGTCTGCAAATTCAGAAGTCGTAGCGTTTCCCACCCACGGTGACCCCATCTCACGAACCTGGACACGGCGGAGCCGTGTCCCTACAAACAACAGTTGCTGTAGGGACACGCCTCCGGCGTGTCCTCTCGTTTGACAAGAAGAACCGTTTGACATCTCTATATCGGATTTCAAGTGGCTGCGCAGAAGCCCAAATTCGTTGACATTGGACTTGGATTTTCCTTCATTCTAACAACTCGAACAGGCAATAGATACCCCAACTCTTCAGAGGTTTCCGATGCCGCAACTGATCGGACTGGAACATTCGAGGCAAGGGCTGCTTCTTTCCCCACAACCACAACGGCCCTATACTACATCTTCGTTATACAGTAGCGACTTGTTGCTAAGTGTGTTTTGCGGCGGGCTGAGTTGCCAACCTTGTGATTTGTTTCTCCGGTCGAAATTCGTTACGCTATTGGGACATTTGAGGACAAAGGAGTTCTTCATGCAGAAAAAACATCAATTTACGGCCGTTATTGAGCGCGAAGACAACATGTACGTCGCATTGTGTCCGGAGCTCGATATCGCCAGCCAAGGGGAAACGGTCGAGGAGGCGCGGGCGAATCTGAAGGAAGCAATCGAGTTGTTCTTCGAAACGGCTTCTCAGAAGGAGATTCGTGAGCGGTTGCACGATGAAGTATTCGTGACCCGTCTTGAGGTAGCCGTTGGGTAAGATGCGGGTTCTTTCTGGCAAGGAAGTCTGCCAGATCCTCTCCAAGCACAGTTTTGAGGCTATCCGGCAAAAAGGCAGTCATATTATCATGCAGAAGAAAATGGGCACGTCCACCATAACGGTGCCTGTTCCCAATCACAAAGAGATCAAGCCCGGAACACTGAAGTCCATTATTCGACAATCACAGGTTTCACCGAAGGAATTCGAGACCTGACCCAGGAGCTGAGTTTTGGGGCTTCATGACTGGATGCATCGCAAATCAATCACACCGACACCCCACGCGTTTGGAATGTCTCGTTCCTCGCGTTCGGGGTGAACTAAAGCCGATGCCGCAACTGATCGGACTGGAACATTCGAGGCACGGGCTGCTTCCTCCCCCGCAACCACAACGGCCCGATACCACAGCTTCAGGGCGGCAGAATCCGGCTAAGCTCCTTCACCATTTGCGTTCGGCGCTATGCACACGACAGTACATTCCCGGTATGAGTACGACGATGACGTAAACACACGTGCTAAACAAGGGCGGACGCGGGGTGGGCAGTGGGCTGGATTACATAGATAGAGTCTTATGCAAATTGCACAAACGTAGTTAGGCGTGAGAACAAATGCCACAAGAGTACTCAGGTTATCTTCACAATGCGGCTTCGTTGTCGCGAGAGTTCGGCAAAACGTTTAGCGGTATTCGCTTTGACAGCCGTGATCAGGCTGTTGAAGTATTTGTTCTGCAAGCATTGGCCATGTGTGCCTCTCATTGCGATGCATCAGCTATCCTCCTAGAGAACGGATTTAAGGGAGAAGCGGTTACCACTCTGCGTCCAGTGCAGGAGCTACTCTTTGACATGCATTGGATTCTCCAAACAAATGACCGAGGCGAACAACTCGAACGAGTTTATCGACTTGAGGCCGATCCTTATGCACATTGGGATAAGGAAACCAAACTCATCGAAAGACATTCATCAACCGAAAACGCAAAACGTATGAGAGGCAGTCTAGATGATTTGACGAAAGAATATCCCTTCCTGACGCAGACCGTTTCTGACGGTACAACCGAATTCAAAACAGCACCGTCATTTGCTTGCAGGATGGGTGCTGTGCGACCAAGGTTCTATCATATATACTGTTACAGTTCTGTGTTTTCACATCCGACGCCATTTGTCAAGAACCTGTATCTCAAAACTAGTGATTCGGATGGTAGTGAGATTGAAGCAATTGATGAATCCGTGAGGCAGTTCATTGCGTATACTCTGCTCTTTGTCGAGCTCATAATGGGATACGCAGAAGAGTGTTTGGGTTCGTTTGCCTCTTCCTCACGTACCCAAAGGGACTCATTGTATTCTAATGTGGTCGGCTTGGTGAAGGAGGCGAATAGAGGCTACTTCAGCAGCGTGACGAGTCTAGGTTAGATGCTGAGTCTCCCGCCCAACCCCTTTGAGAACAGTTCGATTACGCGATCAGTATGTCGTGGTCAACAAACGACCGAAAGCAACTTCAGTCGAATCACGACGCAAAGAAATTGAATCAACACACTTCGCCGCGCATTCGCGTTAAGCAGCACAAATCAAAAAATCACAGATTTTCTTCATGCCCGAAAACAAGACAAAGCCAACTGGCGCAAGCGTGGCTGACTACATTGCATCACGAGCCAGCGAGCAGCAACATGCCGATTGTCGGAAACTGATGACGTTGCTGAAGCGAGTTACCCGGCAACCGCCGAAAATGTGGGGGCCGAGTATCGTCGGCTATGGCTCCATCCGCTACACGTACGAGAGCGGCCGGTCCGGCGAAATGCCACTGGCGGCGTTTGCTATCAGAGGTCACGAACTCGTCGTTTACCTGGACTGCGAAGACGCGGGACAAAAAGCGCTGCTGTCGAGACTCGGCAAGCACAAGATGGGCAGGTCCTGTCTGTACTTCAAGCAACTTTCCGATCTTGACTACGCGGTGCTTGAGAAGCTTGTGAGGAACTCGGTCGCAGAGGTGAAGCGGCGCTATGGGTGAGGAATCCCGGCTTCTCACCGGGATTCCCAGGTAAAACACTCAAACTTGCTTTCCGTTACTTCACCACCATCATCCTCTTCGTCTCAACTTGGCTTCCGGCTGTGAGACGGTAGAAGTAGACGCCGCTCGGAAATCCGGCTGCATCGAAGAAAGCAGAATACCTGCCGGCGTGTTTCACTTCATCAACCAGCGTTGCCACTTCCCGACCTGACACATCGAACACCTTCAATGTCACATGTCCGACCGCTGAAAGCTGATAGCTGATTGCTGTTGTGGGGTTGAACGGGTTGGGATAATTTTGTTCAAGCCTGAATGCGCCCGGCGATGCTTCCTTATTCTCCACGTTCGTTGTAATCTCCGAAGAAGCAAGCGTGATTTTTGTTGACTGTCCGTTCGCGCTCGATGTGGTTCCCTGATAACCTGCGAGATAGAAATTCACCGTTCCGGTGCCGCTGGCCGGAGCAGTCCATTGAAATACGGCGGAGTCAACTGCGTGCGGGCTTGCATACACGCCGCCATCCGCGCCGGTGTACACCGCAGTGTTCGTTACTGTCCCGAATGTTCCCGCAACTGTTGTCGTGGTTCCGATGCGTGTCGTCGCGTTGAAATTGACCATGAGCGAGCCGCCATTCCGCTTTACCGTAATCGTGTAGGTATGCTGCGGCTGGTACGATGACGGGAAGCCCGTTACGACGAGTGTTCCGTTTGTCCCGCCGTGACACGACGATGCACACGTTTGCCTTCCCGGAGCGCCCGAGTAGCCTCCCGTGTATGAATTGCGCGCAAACCCGATGGTTGCACAGCACACAAGTGCCACACAAAGTGTCTTCATGATTCCCATCCCTTCTTGCCTGTGGTGATATACTGAATTACTGTTGTCGCTCAACAACCAATCTGTGTGCCATTGGTTTGTATGCAGAAGGCAGGGAGAACTCATCACTACGCAGGTGTGTAGAAAATATCTACATCAAATATGGGAAAATCTGTAGTTCCGATTGTCAGATTTA
>JAHBUR010000043.1 GCA_019637975.1 Bacteroidota bacterium
AACGGTCGGCAAAGAAGGAGTCGTCATGTTAGCAACTTCGTCTGTTGACAAATGCGCGAGCCTTGCGTCGTTCATAACTATGATGAGATTAATGGGAATGATGAGGCGGACCCAAGGTGAGACCCGCCTCGTGGTTTGCGTGCTTACTTTGCTGATTTCTGCATTGCGGCCTGCTGTGCCGCTGTCCACGGCGGCACGACGTTGTTCATGCGCGCATAGGCAATGGATTGACCGAGATGCTCATGCAAATGGGAGAGCAAGACCATGAGCATCGACCGCGCCGATAACTTCTGACCGAAGAACTCCACTTGCTTCTCGAGATCCTCATCAGACATTTCCTTGATGGCATTCTTCGTGAAAGTAAAGGACGACGTCATCCGGTCGGCAATTTCTTTTTTGTTTGTCGTTGACTTTTCCCAGGCAGGAGCGGAATCCGTATTGCCAAGCGTGATACCTTCCGGTGGAGCAACCCCCAAGAAGGACAAAAGAAAATAGTTGGCAAGCGCGACGTGCATGTACACTTCGCTGACGGAGCGGACGTCTTTGGCGGGGCGCCATGTCATCTTCTTGTCGGGAATGGCGTTTTCCAGATCTAATATTTGCTTCTCCACATGGGATATTTGCCCAAGCAGATCGGCACGGAAGCCCTTCGGCTCATCGGCAAACGATGAACCGGCAAAAAACAGTACACATGCGAGAATGATGCTGCGCTTCATAACGCAACTCCTTTCCGGGGATTGTGAAAGAACAGTTTGTTAGGGTGTATTCGGAGGCTAAGTCTACATAATCTAAACAACAAACTCAACCCGTCAACGGCTCTTAAACGCCTTTAGAATCCGGCAGATGCCTCAATGATTTCAGGACGTTCATATTCTCCTCATCCTCGTGCATATCATCGCTTTTTTCTGTTTCGAGGATTTTGGGAATATCAGCAAGTCGATCGTCGTTCATCAGCATCCGGAAACCCTTCAGTCCGATCATCCCCCTGCCGATATGTTCGTGCCGGTCAACGCGGGAGCCGAGGGCTTTCTTCGAGTCGTTGGTGTGAATGGCAACCAGGCGATCCAATCCAACAATCTCATCAAACTGTTTGATCGTGTCATTCCAACCATCTTCAGTTCCAATGTTGTATCCGGCGGCGAAGAGATGGCATGTATCGAGGCAGACTGCCATGCGATCTTTCTCATCAACCAAATCAATAATTCCGCGAAGATGCTCGAAGCGATATCCGATTGCGCTGCCTTGTCCGGCCGTGCATTCCAGCGTGCTAAGGGGTCGGAAGCCTCTCGTTCTTTCGTGAACGAGATTCAGCGACTCGGCAATACGTTTGATGCCCTCCTCCTCTCCAGCACCAAGATGTGCGCCGGGATGGAAGATAAGCGCTTTGATGCCGAATCCTTCGCAACGTCTCAACTCGTCTTCAAATGCGGTGCGGGATTTTTTCAGAACGCCGGCGTTTGTCGAGCAGAGGTTGATGAGATAGGCGGCATGAGCAACAACGGGGGCAATTGCCGCTTTTGCTTCTTCGGATTTGTAGAGGTTGATGTCTTCCTGCGTTTGAGGCTTGCCTGCCCATTGGTTGTTGTTCTTGACAAACACTTGCATCGTCGTGCAGCCGATGCGTGTGCCGCGCTCGAATGCCGTATGCACACCGCCAACGGTGGACATGTGTGCGCCGAGAAGGATGGGGAGAGGGTGCATCACTTACTTCTCTCATCTCCATTCAAGAGTTTTCTCTTTCTCCTATTCGGCTGCGAGGGCCTTGGTCTGCAAGCCGTCGAGAGCGTATTTTGTTTTCCGAGACACTGTCCCGGAAATCGTGCTGCTGCCATAGGCTTGAAAGATAACGATGCGGTTGCGAAGAGGCAAACCCCGCACCATGTTGAAGGGTGGACGGCGCCGGTGCATCAAACAAAAACCCGGACCTAGAATCCGGGTTGTTTGCACCATCTATTCTGCATCTCCTTTCGGTACAGTAAAGCAAATTGTTGTGGTTGGATTAGGGGATTCGGTTAGTTTTGATCGTCACAACCGAAAATGAAGCGGGCTTCCGCGACCTCTGCGAAAGCCCGATTCCGGAACTGATGTTCAGCTTACAACGAGGAGGTCGCGCCTGCCTGACGAATCACGAGTTCTTTCAGGATGTGTTCGCCTCCGGAGAACTTGTCCAGCACAAACAGCATGTAGCGCGAATCGACGCTGATGCAGCGATTCAGACGATCTTCAAAGATGTAGTCGCCAACAACCCCTTCCCAGTTTCCGTCGAATGCACAGCCAATCAACTCGCCCTTCCCGTTAATCACCGGACTGCCGGAGTTGCCGCCGGTGATGTCGAGATCGGAGATGAACGCAACGGGAACGTCATTCAGTTTCGGGTCGGCGTAGCGGCCGAAGTCCTTTTTGTGCCAGAGTTCTTTCAGCTTTGCCGGAACATGAAACTCCTCGTTCGTGTCCGACTCCTTCTCCATGACGCCCGCAAGTGTTGTAACTGTACTGTACAGAACGGCATCCCGCGGAGCAAGCGGCTGGACTGTTCCGTAGGTAAAGCGAATCGTCCGGTTTGCATCGGGATATGTCACGTCGGTGTTCTTCCATTCAAGCCACGCTTCAACGTACTTCGTGCGGAGGCTGTTGATTTTGCGCAACACACTTTGATATACTGAAGAAACGGCAGAGGCTTCGGCGGCGTATTTCCGGTAGAAGACAATCGCATCATCGCCCAGAATGGCGGAAGGCTTTCGCATCAACAACTTTTCCGCATCTTCTTGCTTCGCAAGGCGTGTATCGTCGTACAATTCATCGACAAACTCACGAACTTTCCGCTCGCGGTCGTTCCCGGTTCTTCGTCCGTAGATTTCGGCAAATGCCTTTACTTGCTGATTCTCGGGCAGTTCGGCATTCTTCAGAATCATCGTAGACAACATTTCCTTATCAACATTCACATCGAAATCCTTGAACAATCCGCCAAGGAAATCGCGCACCGGTTGACGATCTTTCTCTTCTGCATCGCGCATATTTCCTGCATCATCCTTTTTGAGAGAATTCACATACGTTCCGAACCGCGCTGCAATCATGAACAACTCCACGCCGGTGTTCACGTTGTTGGAGAACACATTCTTCACGGCGGAGGAACGGAGTTCGTCGTTTGCTGCTTTCAAATCTGCAAGAAGATTGCCGTACTTCTTCGCTGCCTCAGTATCGGAGGAAATGTAGGCGGCAAGTTGTGATTCCTCCGCCTTCTTCGTTGCAACAAGTCCGGTGCGTTTCAGTCCTTCCAGTGTGCCGACGGAGTTCTTCTGCGTGTTGGCGAGACGGCGGTGCTTCGACGCATACTTGATGGCGATAGCCCGATCCCTGTGTCCCCAGCGCTCGATGATTCCCGTCCGCAGCGTGAAGAGCTCGTTCGTGAGGGGCAGGGCTACTTCTTGAGAGAGTTGAATGGATGACGCTTCGCGGTAACGGAACGTTCTTCCCGGAAAACCCATGATCATCGCGAACGAACCTTCAGGCACGCCATCCAGTGAAATGGGGAGAAATTTTCTTGGCGTGTAGGGGATGTTCGACTCTGAATATTTGGCTGGCTTTCCGTCGGGCCCTGTGTAGGCGCGCATGAATGCGAAGTCGCCGGTATGCCGCGGCCACGTCCAGTTATCCGTTTCGCCGCCGAACACGCCAATTGCCTCCGGTGGGGCATAGACGAGCCGGACATCCTTCAACTGAAGTGAAGTAAACAGGTAATACTTGACGCCGCCATACATATCGGTAACGCGGCATGCGAGATTCGTACTGTCTTGCATGCGATCTTCAATCTCTTTTCGTTTGGAACGGATTGCCCGATCGCGTTCATCCTCACTCATCTGATCGGTGGTCGCCGAAAACACCTCGGCGGTCACGTCGGTGATGGTTTGAACGATTTCGGCTGTGTAGGATGTCGAAAGTTCTTTGTCGCGGCTTGCCGCGAGAAAACCGTTCTTCAGATAGTCGTCGGAAACGGAGCTTAACTCTTGAATTCCGGCAAACGCAATATGATGATTTGTGACAATCAAACCCTCGGCGGAAACAAATCCGCCGGTGCCGCCGGGGAGAAGAACAATTGCATCCTTCACACTCGGATGCGTGTTGCTGAAGATTTGTTCCGGCGTCAATTCGAGGCCGGCCCTTTTCATTCCATCCATCGGCAGTTTGCTGATGGAGTCGAGCAGCCACATGCCTTCGTCCGCGTTCACCTGTAACGCGGAAAATGAAAACAGTATGGCCAGCACCAATGCGCGCTTATTCATAATCTACTTTACTTTCTATTATTGAGAACAGGATTGCATGTACCGGATGACGTCGGAAGGATTACCACCTCGTCCTCTTCAAAATACGGCATACCGATTCTAATAGCAACTCGCCGGACAAGTCTGTATCTTGTGACTACTTGGAAGTTGTAATGCCGCATATCCGTTCTGCTGCAAGCCTGAACGTGTTTCCATCCCACTAAATGAAAGGAGTCTATCATGCTATTCATTCTCACACTATTGATCGCCATCGGGGCATTTCTCTCGTGGCGCTCGGCACGTCAAAAGGTTGTACAGGAAAACAACCCGCTGTATGCCCGTTCGGCCGGATTGGCTGCCGCTGTTGGCGCGTTCTTCACGCTGGCAACAATCGCGCAGGCATTTACAGTTATCCCCGCGGGTCACGTCGGGGTCGTGAACTTCTTCGGGATTGTTTCTCCGCGAACGCTTCCCGCCGGGATCAACCTCGTGAACCCGCTTGCGAATGTCATCAAGTTCTCGATTCAGACGAAAGAGCTGAAGGAGAACATGGAAGTCCTCTCGAAGGAAGGTCTCACAATCAGACTCGAGATCAGCGCGCTCTACCGGCTTGATCCGGACTCGGCGGCACGCGTCTATCAGACAATCAGCGGTGGCGATTTTGAGGAAATTGTGCTGAAGCCGCAATTCCGGTCGGTCAGCCGCGCGGTGACGGCAAGCTTCCAGGCAAGCGCGCTGTATTCAACCGAACGTGAACGTCTCGGTGAAAACATCCAGAAGGAGCTTTCGCGCATGGTGAGCCCGCGCGGAATCATCATCGAAACAACCCCGTTACGTAATGTGGGACTCCCCTCACAACTGACGGAAGCCATCGAGCAAAAGCAGCGCGCCGACCAAGAGGCACAACGGATGGAGTTCATTTTGTTGAAGGAAAAACAGGAAGCTGATCGCAAGCGCATTGAGGCCCAGGGTATTGCAGATTTCCAGAAGATCGTCGCCGCGGGGATCAGCGAGCAGTTGCTGCGCTGGAAGGGCATCGAGGCAACGGAAAAGTTGGCCGCCTCGAACAATGCCAAGGTGGTGATCGTCGGCGCCGGCAAAGACGGGCTGCCGATTATTCTGGATACGAAGTAAGAAGGCGAACGGAGATTCGAGAAAAATCCCGCCTCCGATGAGAAGGCGGGATTTCTTTTTTTCGGGTTCTACCGGTAAGTCTGGTTCTTCACTTTGTCAGCACAAGCTTGCTCATCTTTGAGAACTTGACTATGCCATTTCCATCACTTGCCTCGAAGCGGAGAAAATACACCCCGCTGGCAAGATTGGCAGCGCTCCACGTTGTTGAATGGTAGCCGGCAGCGTAATTGTGATTCACGATCTCAGCAACCTTCCTTCCCAAAACGTCAATCACATTCAGCGACACATGGCTATCCTCCGGCACATCGAACCTGATTTGTGTGGAGGGATTGAAGGGATTGGGAGACGCCGGATGGAGAGCAAAGACCCGGGGATTGTTGCCTTGATCCGTATTTGCTTTCCAAATGTCACTGCCGAATCCGATTTGCACCACCGCGGAGGCGTCGGAGTAATTATCCTCCGCATCGAATGCCTTTAGCCTGTACTCTGCTAGGCAGTTGTTTCCGCCCACGGTTGAAATCTCATCGATATATTCCGTAGTTGACTCATCGAGTTGCGTCAGCACATACCAGTTTCCGTTTCCGCACACGCCGGTGATGCGACGTTCCAGGACGTAGCCCGCGAGATCCCGTTCGATGTTGGCACGCCACGTGATCTTTGCATCGTTGTAATTGCCGTATCCTCTGGGAACGGAGACAACGCTAACGTTTTTAGGTGGGGCAGGAGCAGGGTCGCCTACATGATGAAGTATTTTGATGTCCATTGTCGTCGGCCCGCCAATGGGCGAGTATATTTCACGGTACACGAGGCTCAATCCCCCTGTGTTCTGCACATCAGCGAGGAGGATCTTTCCAACCGAGGCGCTGGGGCTGCCACCGATATACTGTTCCTGAATGAAGTCTCCACTTCCATCATTTATGAACACTCGCCTGATAAGCTGAGGATGTGAGGTGACGAGATCATTCAGACCGTCGTTTTTCTCTGCATCACCGGGTGAGCCCAGATCGCCGATGACAACGCGATTAGCATAGATGTTTGATCCGATCCAAGCCGGCGTGTGATTGATTGCACCGGATGTGTTATTCAGATACACCCGCACGGAACCGTTTGAATAACTCGCGACCGCAATGTCATTGTACCCATCATCATTCAAGTCTCCCACTGCTACATCACTTATTCCGTCTCCGATATTAATCGTGTCAGGCGAGTTGAAGCCGTTGTTGTTGTCGTTGAGACGGATAGAGAGGATGTTCCCGAAGAAAGAGACGAGGTCCCACTTGTTCGTTTCATTGGCCTCATAAATGCTTTTGTTCACCTGCGCCAACACAACCTTTGTCGCGGCAATCGATGAAGTGAAGATGGGGTTTGCGTCAACAGTACCATTGTTCAGGCTTCTGTATATTCTGACTTCATTTGCCCCATTTGTAACAACCAAATCCTCATAGTCATCTGTGTAGTCGAACGCACCCCAACTACCGTCCGTCGCCTTCCCAACTAACGCTTGATTTCGCGGGGCCTCCATCCCATTCCCGGTATTCAGAAATATGAACGTGCTGTCGTCACAGAGGAACGCAAGGTCTTTTCTTGGCACATTCGATCGGAGTTTGCCGAACACAAGATTATTGATCTGACTCGGTACTTCGCAGTAGCCCAACCGAAAGAAGAACTCAGCATCCCCATTTGGGAATTCTCCTGACCCGTTGTTGTAGTTTTCAATCCCATATCGGTTAGGTTCGCTTGAGCCGATGGCCCTTCCAAAGGCAACATCGAGAAACCCATCCTCATTGATAGTTTCGAGGTCAAACGAAAGGGCAGCTTGGCACGAAGGTATGCTGCTCGATGAAATGTACACAGTAATCGGCGTGTCAAGGAAAAACGTCGTCAGCGTTTCCTCCTCATCCTGAGCGAGGAGAGTTGATGAGACAAAGAGAACAAACAGCGCAAACAACATCATAAGGCGTTTCATGGGTGTTTCCTTTCCTGGAATGATTATGTTTGATTTTGCACCCCATGTTTGGTTTATTTAGCATAGCAAACGCAAAGGGCAACCATCCTGACCAAGGTCAGGGGGTGCAATGATCAGCCGCCCTTCCATTCCGACAGCGTTGGGATGATGCGTTTGTCTCCGCGTAACGCGGACAGTAATACGGCCATTCGGTGCTGAACCCATCGAATGGCTGTTTGTTCTCCGGTATCCCCCTACCGAAGCAACAGCATCTTTTTCGTTTCTATGTAGTATGTCCCCAGTCTATTTCGTACCGACATGCGGTAGAAGTAGACGCCACTACTGACTGCACCTCCTTTCTGATTTGTTCCGTTCCATGTGACAGTGTGTGACCCTCCCACAACTTCCTCTGACACAAGGGCTCTCATCTCTCTGCCCACAATATCATAGACTTGAAGATCAACAAACGAGTTCTGTGGGAGATCGAAACGGATTTGAGTGGCGGGGTTGAATGGATTAGGATAGTTCTGATGAAGTGCATACCTCTGAGGCATGTCCGGCGATGGATTCACTGTAACAACAACCGTATCGCTCTCATAATCAACAAGACGATGACCTTGCAAATGTGATGCTTGTGCGAAAACAAGATTCGTCCTACCGTCCCAATCCACATCTAACAGGTGAAATTGCTGAATGGAAATTGAATCCCTGTGCCATACTCCAACTTTGTTCCCCAATGATTCGTACGCGTGTAACTCGCCGTACATAGTGTCCATGCCGCTTGTCCACACATTCGCTCCTGCGGCAACAAACCGCCCGTTCAACCAACCTGAGTTTACCCACAGAGGTGCGCTTCGCAAGGACGAATCAGCCCACAGCACACTCCATGTTGTATCCGACACATACTTCAACGCAAACATGGAACCATGTCCTACAGGCCCCGGCGCGCCGCTAACGAATTCCATCGTCGTGTCGGCATCGAGGTTGACAAACATGACCGCACCCGTCCCGGACTGAAGGCCGGTGTGAATCCGTCGTGTACGCCACAACTCCGGCCCGGGTATGCCGCTGTACCAGAGATAGTCTATGGGAGCGGGCTCGTGAAAACCAAATGAGCCGCCGGCAGGAATGATCTCTTCACGTCCCTGGCCGTCCACCTGACCCACTGCCATGTCAAACGCATAACCTTGATACCGCGCCAGCTCCTGCGAACTGAACGTCATAATCCAGCCGTTGCCACTTGGAAACTTGCCGGAGTATTTCGCGACATAAATCAGCGTGCGATCAAAAAGCCTGTTGGGATCACTGGTTAACAGTGTGAGTTCGCTGATCCCGTCGCGATCGATATCCGTTTGCCGTGCACGGAACGGCGGCCGGTCGAAGCCGATGTTCGATTGATAGAACCTGAACTGTCCCTCGCCGAAGCATTCCAGAAACCCGACTGCGCCACCACCCTGCGTAAGGTATGTCACAACAATTTCCTTCCGACCATCGTTATCCATATCAGTGATTGCAAATGCTGAACCGGATGACATCAACGAATCCCATTCCACACGGTACTGGCCATGTCCATAGTTCTCAAACACGGTTAGTCTCTCAAAGTTGCTCGCACTGTCAACAACATTGTACGTTAGTTCCATTCTCCCATCGTTGTCGATGTCTCCAATATGCAGGTAACGTGCAGGTCCGGGATTGCGTTCGCTTCGCCATACCTCCGTAAAGTTGAGCGGCGGGAAACCACTTGTTTGTTGTGGCATCGCGGCAAAACCCCGGTACGAGTTGTTCATCCACTCATACGAAATCGTTTGCACGTGCCCATCGACAAACGTCAGAACCAAATCACTCCAACTGTTGATATCAAAGATGGTTTCTGTCCACATCCGTCGCTTTTTGAACTCTATCCTCTCGACCACTCCGCTTACGGGTTGTTCGTACACCGGCACACTCCCGAACGTCCCGTTGCCCAAGTTGCGCCAAACTTGAACTCTGCCCTCGTGGTAATAGGCAAGGTCAAGCAGCGGGTCGGGGTCGTACAGACCAAGGGCGACATTGGCAGGAAGGGGATAGACGGGCTGGCCGTGCTGTACTGCAACGCCGAAGGCCTGAAGAGTTCTCAGAGGTTCGTCAGCTCTCGCCGGAGGCAGAGCAAACATGAGAGCAATGGAAAGACTAAACAGACGGAAAGCTCCGCGCGAAATCATAGTTCCCCCTTGAGCGTATGGATATGGCAGTGAGTAGATGTGGAAGTGGCAGGAAGGAAGGCCATCGCCGCAATCAGCTTCTCTCTTCTCATGTTCGTCCTTTCAGCAGTTCGGGAGGAAGGATACGAGTATCGAACTTCAGATCATTGCTATATTAAGAGAGAGAGAGAGAGAGAGAGAGAGCTTGGCTCTGTTTCTCTCTCCCATCACGGGAGAAATGTACGTCAGAATTACAGTAGTGTCAAGAAAAAAATCTGCGGGAAGAGAAAGTTCTTAACGGACAATGTGACAAAATTGGTCATGTTTTCATTTGCACGTTCGTCACGTTTCCTGTCACGGCGCTCTATTCGGGCGAGTGCAAGGAACAGTGAGGCGGGAATATATCTTGTCAGGATTGCACCACTTTCGTCGCCACTCTATCAAGAATCTCCCATATCCGATCAACCCATTCGTTATGCTCGGGCTTCATGAGAACCGAGCGGAGACAGAGAATTGTCTCTCTCTCCTTCTTCATTCCCGACACATCGAAGAACTCGACCGGCAACTCAGCAAGAGCGAGATGAAGGCTTGCCTTCGCTGCTTCGTGAAAAATTCCTCGGGCGATGGTAGAAGCCTCGCTGACGCTTGCAGCGCGAATCGCCCACACAACAATATCGAGTTCAGGATTGAAAGCAGGAATGAACCTCGCATCGTGACGCAGCTTGTCGTACAGTTTCAACGCCGCCTCGCGCCCGCTGCCGAGCATGGCTGCAAACTCTCCACCTTTCGTTAACGGCAGAAGTTTCTGCGTCGCCCATAACGCAACCGCCGCCGCGCCGGGACGCGAACATTCGAGACTTATCTCGCCTAAATGCAAATCACCGGAACTGAAATACGTGTACGGCGAATCATGCTTGTAGAGCCTGCCGACCGCAGGGTCACGGAAGATCACGCACCCGCAGCCGTACGGTTGCAGGCCGTGCTTATGCGGATCAATGACGATGGAGTCTGCTTCGCCGAGATGATCATACACATGTCGGGCGTGTTCATCGAGATTCTCTGTAAGAATGAAATATCCGCCGTACGCCGCGTCGGCATGCAGACGGAAGTTGTACGTGTTCCTCAACTCCACGATCTCCGGCAGAGGATCAACAGAGCCGGTCGCCGTTGTGCCGATGGTTGCAACGACTGTCCCGACGCCCCCGGCTTCAAGTCTTCGCTTCAGCGCCGCAACATCCATCCGTCCGTTGCGGTCACACGGAATAGATTCAAACTTCAGTCCGAGAACTGCGCTGATGCGGCTGTGCGTGTAATGCGCTTGCGTCGAGGCGACAACAACACCGGGACGAACCCGGCTTGCAACCCAAAGCGCTTCAAGATTCGCCATCGTGCCGCCGCCCGTGAGGTGGCCGAGATGTTCCTTCAATCCGAACATCGCGGCAATTTCCGCAACGGCTTCCTTTTCCATCGCCGAGCTTGCGCGGCCACCGTCGAGCGCGTGGTTGTTCGGGTTGATCCACATTGCCAGCGCGTATGCCGCCCGCGCCACCGGATGCGGCGGCTTCAGCATCTGTCCCGCATACAACGGATGGAAGTAGGGATAGTTGTTCTGCATGCGTTCTGCAACTTCGGCAAGAACGTGCTCAAGCCGTCCGGGTTCGCCGGTCGAAGCGGTAAACGACGGGAGATTCAGGAACCCGGAATCAAGTCGTGCGAGCGCGGCGGCGAGCTGATGCAGCGACTCGCTTTCGAGATGTTTTGGATTTTGCATTCTTCTTCCTGGATAATGCTGCGCGTGTCTTCGCAGGGAGTTTCGATGTAATGAGATTGTAGGACTGTGTGAGATATCGATCCCACTCAGTGCGGGTCATGGCATCGGGCCTCTCCGCCATAATCCATTTGTTCTTTGCCAGATACGGAGCGGGACACAGGCCGGGCCTGTCGGCCATTTCTTCAAATTCCTCTTCCGTCACCTTGAATGAGGCAGAATGACTGCCGGAGAGATTTGCAATGCAAAATATCTTCCCTCCCGCCAAAAAGCAGAGGTTGTCCCCCCACTTGATGTCTTCCGTAACTCCGGGAAGTTCTGTGCAGATTGCGCGTATGGTTTCGATGTTCAACACAATCCCCGGCTTTATTCCTCTTGAGGAAGCTGGGTGACAATGATCTTGTCGACCCGGCGTTCATCCATGTGAAGAATCTCAAAACGGAACCGCCCCCACCGGGCGACATCGCCCGCAGCGGGTATGCGGCCGAGCAAATCCATGATAAATCCGCCCACCGTTTCAAAAGCGCGTTCTTCCCTCTCGGGCAGATGCTCAATCTTCAGCACGTCCTTGAATTCCTCAAGCGATAACATCCCGTCCACCAGCCATGAGCCGTCGGCCCGCAACGTTGCCTTCGGGATTGCGTGATAGGAGACTCCACCCAACAGCGCTTTCAGAATATCGGTGGGGGTGACGAGACCTTGCAGTCCTCCATACTCATCAAGAAGAAGCGCTGTATCGTTGCCTGTTTTCTTGAACTCCTCCAGCAGCTTCATGCTCTCGACAGAATCGGGGAGGAACAACGGCTGATGCACGATGGCTTTAAGGTCGGGGGCCTTTCCGGCGAGCATTTGCGCGAGCAGGTCTTGTGTCCGGACAACGCCCAGAACGTTGTCGAGGGATTCTTCGCACAAAGGAAACAACGCGTGGCCGGATTCCGCTATCTTTCGCCGAAGCTGTTCGGCGGAATCCGAAACATAGAACACAACAAGATTGTTACGCGGCGTCATAATGCCGCTGACGCCCCGCCCTCCCAGCTGGAACACGCGCTCGATAATATCGCGTTCGTCGCCATCAATAACGCCCGCATCCGTGCCCTGCCGGACAAGGATCCTGATCTCGTCTTCCGTCACCGGAGGCTCTTTGGTCGGTTGAAACCGAAAGAGCCGGAGGAGTGTATTGCTGGAGAAGTTCAGAAACCAGACAGCGGGAAGCGCCAGCCGGGAAAGGACCCGCATCGGGGGAGCAATGAACGCAGCGATCCGCTCAGCGTTGTTGAGCGCGATCCGTTTCGGCACCAACTCGCCGAGTATCAGAGACAGATACGTAATGGCAATAACCACCAGCCCGACGGCAATGGTTTCGGCGTAGGGTACCAGTTGCGGTGTAGTCGCAATCGCCGCGGCCAAATGCTGCGCAATCGTTGCACCGCCGAATGCGCCGGCAAGAACTCCCACGAGGGTGATTCCGACCTGCACGGTGGAAAGGAATTCCTCCGGCTTGTTGGATAATTCCAGTGCCTCGCGTGCCTTCTTATTTCCTTTCTCCGCCCATTGTTGCAAACGGGCTTTGCGAGCCGAGACAATGGCAATCTCCGACATCGCAAACACACCGTTGAATATCGTCAGGAAGACGATGATGAGAACTTCAAACGCGATAATTGACATGGACGCCTCGTTATTCTTGCATATCATTACTCGTCTTGATCTTTGCCACGTTGTTGATGAATCACCATCGTTCTACCAAGCTGTCTGAACCTGAGCGGCGCGAGCGTGAACGTTCCGCTCCAGAAACAGCGCAAACTCTTCATCGCCCAACTTTTCTTTCTGTTCCTTCAGTGCATGCCACAACCGCACGAATGCGTCTGTCCCGCCCGCTTCATAGATATGCTTTGCGGCAACATGCAAGCGGCATTGATACCAGCCGTAGTTCCGCGGATCCATGTTGTCATACCGCTCCTCAAATTGGGCAAGTGTTGTGAACAGGAATCCTTCAGCGCCCGATGCGACAACCATTTCAGGAAACACCTCCAGCGCCGGAAGATCTTCCGGCTCGTTCTCGGCAATATACGTGTGCAGCATGATGTTGCAGAACAATTCCTGCATCCACAACCGCTGCATTTTCAATCCGCCCTGTGAGTGGAATGCGTGGCCGAGTTCATGCAACGCCAGCAGGTCGAAGAATGCCCTCATGCTCAGCGTCCCCGACTCCGTTGTGTACGCCCGCTTGATTTGCTTCGCGAGATCAGCGGGGAGTTGCTCAAGCGGCGGCAGAAAACTCCGCCAGAAATCATTGTCTTCAGCAGCCACGATGAGCCTCTCCTTGTCGTAATGCGCCATCCCGTACACCGGAAATGTGCCGTATGTGCTCCAATGCTCAGGGCTGAGGATGTACAGTGTCACTTCGGGGAAGAACCCGGCAAGCCCGCCTACATAGTTCAGCGCCCTGGTGGTTCGCGTGGCAATGGCGCCCGCCCTCTCTTCGTGTCCCGGACTGAAATAGACTTTGAATGGATGGCCGGTCAACTCACGCAGTTCGCTCTCGGGTTGTTCGGCGGCAACCCGTGTAAGTGAGCAGACGAGCAGAGTGATGAAAGCTGTTCTTCTCATAGGAATTACCGTTTGATATGATCAGATATGGTTGGTGGAACTTTCAGTTATGCGGTTTGCCAAGCAAAGTTGCTCTCATGCTTCCGGCATGGTCGGGGTGAATGGTAAAATGCCCGTAACACAGTTTTCTCAAGATGGCCGGCGGACGAAGATACCAGCTCGCCCAGGAAAGCGGGGAATCTCCGTTCATATCTTTTGCATCGAGAGCGGCGCCTGCATGCAGAAGAAGCTGAATCGTTTCTTCAGTACCGAAGGCGGCTGCGCGGTGTAGCGGGGTTTCAGCTTTCGTCCGGCAGTCTCGCATGAAGTTTCCTGTTTCAACACCGGCCCGCGTTGCGCAATTGGGATTTGCTCCGCGAGCGAGCAGGACTTTCAGAACACGATCATGTGCAAGCCGATCAGTGGTACACAGCGCGGCATGAAGAGGTGTTTCACCCGTATCCGGAAGAGGGAAATTGACGTCAGCTCCCTGCTCGATGAGGAACTGGCACAACTGCCAATGTCCGTGAAATGCCGCGCCGTTGAGGTCGAGGTTTTCGCCGAGCGACTTCAACGACTCACCTTTCTGAAGGAGGAATCGAACTGCGGAAACATCCCCGTAATAAGCGCACCATTTGATGAGGGAAACTCCGTTGGCATCCGTCGCAGTCGCCGGATTTCCAGCGGAGACGAACTCGAAAACAAGATCGGTACGGCCGTCAACAATTCGATCAAGCATGGTTTTCCCTTTGTGGTTGTAACGAAATCACTTCGTTGGTTGCGCCCTAAGCGTCTTTTCGTACCCATCGCTGTCGGGCCCAGTCTTGTCGCCGCTCATGCGGAGTATGTGTCCGTCAAGATCCGTCACAAGAAACTCGCAATGTCCCCACGGAAAATTCATCGGGGGCTCGACGATCCGGGCCCCACTTGCTTTGTACTCTTCGTACACCGCCATCGCATCCTTCATAAAAACAGACATCCACGTTCCGGGATGCCCTTGCCCTCCCTCACAAAGAAAAATCGTAACGTCATCGCGCCCCACCGATGCAAAGCCAGGCCAATGCCAGTTCTTCTTGAAGCCTAACTTGCTGATGTAGTAGTCGAGCGATGCGTCAAGGTCGTTGACTCTCAGGATGGGAACCGCGCCGGTGAACGGGTTGGACATTGTGCTCCTCATGCTTTCGGTTGTATGCGTTTGGTGTGGCAAACAGATGTCGCGCCGGGTCTCAATTGCGCCGGACTTTGGCCGTTCCGCCGCATGATGTTCCGGCGGGATGAAGGAATGAAGCCTGTCATTTCTTGGCAGCCTCATTAATCAGACCCTCCAGGACCTTCAGATCAATATCATCCAACTTATTGATGTAGAGGCAACCAACGCCGTTTTTGTGCTTGCCCAACTTGTTCAGTGTAGCAGCATGCTTCTGAATATCCAACACAAGGTGCAATGAAAAGTTCGCTTTTCGTGGAGAGAACCCGATCTTGAACCAATCCACTTCCCTTCCGGTTGCGGGACTCTTGTATCTCTTGTTTCCAAAACCGATCATCGAGCTACCCCACATCCTGGGCTTCTCCTTTGTGGCCTTCTGCATCAGCTTCAGTATGATGAAACTGTCTTTGCGTTTTGCCTCATCTTTCATGGAATCGAGAAAGTCCTTGACGCTTGCGTTTGTTTCTTTGGTTTTTATTTCCGCCAATTTACCCATGCAGAGTTCCTTTTTCTTTCGTCATGATTGTCATGTTCAGATTGTTCATCTGCTTACACTTGCGATCAGGGTGACGGTGCCGTCGGAAGATATCTTTCTCACCCGCGGCAACCACTCGCGCCTGTTTTCGTTTGCGGTGTGAAGATATTCAAGCACGTACACATCCGTCCCGGATACGGCTACCGCAGTCGGCGACCAGGGACTTGTCGCCTGCAGAATGGTTGACACTTTTTTATCCGGTGTTATTTTCAGGACTGACCGGCAGCCTGTTGCTGCAACGTACACGGTTCCCGCGCTATCAACATCGAGATCGCGGCAATACACGCCAAGCTCGGTCTCGACCCCGGCAACCGATCCGCATCCGGGCAAGCTGAGGTTGCTTGCAATGGTTGTGAGTTCACCCTGCGGCGAGATTTTCCGCACGGCGCTGTCTTCCGAATAGTACACCGAACCATCGGCTGCAACCGTGATGCCGTTGCGCCAGCGCATTTCGCCGCTTGCCGATCGGGCGGGCGGGAGTGTCTTCACGACCGTTGTTTTGCCGGAAGGCCATAGGCGAAAGATCTGTACGCCCTCGCCGGACTGAAGCCAGGGGTAGTACAAACTGCCGTCAGGCCCGACAGCGAGAGGAAAATCACTCGCAACAAGCAGTGTCGGGTTGGTGCCGACTCGCGCAATGGTTGCGTGTTCGGACGCGAAATAGGGCAGCGTCACATCTGCCAGCGACCCGTCGAGATCAATCGCCATCCAATGATACGCCGGGCCGGGAAGTTTGGTGAGCGTGCCCGCCCGATCAATTTTCCAAACACCGGCACCGGTGTCAATGAAGTACACGTTGCCTTGCCGGTCCACCACAATCCCGGAGCCGGGGTGGGCAAAGGCGCTGCTTCCCGCAAGAGCCAATCCGATGACGAGTAGCTTCATGAACTTAGGCATTATGGTGATCCTTGGTGGTTTGGTGGAGGTGTAAGGTGTGCGCCAACTACGCACCGCCGAACTCTTTCTTCTATTGTTGAGTGAGGCGGTGAACGAACTCTACTTGTCGCGCCAATCTGAGATTCAACTTCGCCTTACCAGATGATGTGAGTGTATAGTTGGCGCTGTTATGCGTTCGTGTCCGGCCCGTTCGTCCGCTCCAACTGGCTGTTAGGCCATCCCTCATTTATGCAGCCGTTGACGAGGCCAAGGCGCGCTTCAGCAGCGCAATCTGACCAGCATGATATAAGTTATGTTGCGTGACGCCGATGAACTGCGTGTACGCGGTGTAGGGAACCTCTGGTACGAGGGGGTCATCCAGCCGTCCGACCGGAAAGTCCCGCACCGCCTGCCGCAGCTTGTTGTTTAGTCGCTTGAGCTCCTGCAGCGTTTGCTGCCAATTCTCCTCGGTTGATGCCGGACATGCAGGCCAATCTTCAGCGGCAGTAAGCTGGCGCCCATCGCCCGCTAATCTCCGGAGTACCAGATCATAGTCATTCGCAAGGTGAAGCACAACTTCCCAAATGCTATGTGCACCGGCGATAGGATGGCTGGCCGCTTGCGTCGCAGAAATGCCAGTCAGTAACTCCAGTACCGAGGGCCCATGCCACGCCTCGCCCTCAAGCGCTCGCCTAAGCTGGTCCTCCAGTCGGTCTACCTCCGTTGTCATACGTTCCACCTATCTTTCTGTCGGCCGAACTTATGCGGCTTACTTTCGTCGCTTTGAAAGACCATTTCTATTTCAGAATTACCACTTCTTCCGGCACAACAAACAGCATGACGCAACCTGACCTTGAAAACACTGAGTGTGTCTCGCCTGGTGGTGTGTAGAGGTAATCACCTTTCGACAACAACGTTGGCCCAAATCTGACTTCCCCGTCGAGAACAAAAACCTCTTCGCCCGCTGGATGCGTGTGATTTGGGTATGAAGCTCCCGGGTCGAATTTCAACATGAATGTAGGTGGCCGCTTGGTCGGCTCGTCGAATCGAAGAACCTTGACATAGATGCCATCGGTCTTGACCTCTGGTTCAACAAGTGGCTGCCACTCGATTTCGGTACTCTTTGTATGTTGGATCGCCAAGGCTGTACTCCTATGGTGAATTACTAGATCACGCGCCCTACTATTGCGCTACCTTTCGTGTCATGAGGGCCGGGCATGACGCATAACGTTCAGCAAGCACGCAACGGCACGCACTATGCTTTTGCTTTTTTGACACAAATGTGCGTGCCGTTGAATGAGTTCAACTTTATCGCGCGAGCGTTGGCACGAGCAGAGCCTTTACAGACGAACGAATGACGTGCTTGCATTTGTTAAGTGCCGTTTGCTCCATGCAAATCTATTTTGTAAATTGACCCATGCTCACCAACACCAATACACTTCCGATGTTCAAAGGGCCAGATGTCTGTGAGGACTTCGATCCGACCGCACAGATTGTCCTGCATTGTGGCGATACACTCGACTTTCTTGAGACCGTCCCAAACGAAACTGCCAAGCTCATCATAACCTCGCCGCCATACAACCTCGGCAAGGAGTATGAGAGCAAAACTGGCATTGAAGTCTACCTCGACTTTCAAGACCAAGTAATCGATCAACTTGTTCAAAAGCTGAGAACCGACGGAAGCATTTGCTGGCAGGTTGGCAACTTCGTCGAGAACTCAGAAGTGTTTCCACTAGACACCTTGTATTACAGTCACTTCAAGAAGCACGGCTTGAAACTTAGGAATCGAATCATCTGGCGCTTCAATCATGGTCTGCACGCCAGCAAACGATTCTCTGGACGCTACGAAACAATTCTCTGGTTTACAAAGTCAGATAAATACACCTTCAATCTCGATTCTGTCCGAGTACCCTCGAAGTATCCAGGCAAGCGACACTTCAAAGGTCCCAAACGAGGTTTGCCTTCTGGAAATCCACTCGGCAAGAACCCGTCTGATGTTTGGGAATTCGTTGCACAAGAATGGGACGAAGAGCTTTGGGACATCCCGAACGTGAAGGCAAATCATCCCGAGAAAACGAATCACCCTTGCCAATATCCAATTGAACTTATTGAGCGATGCGTTCTCGCTCTCACGGAAAAGGCTGATTGGGTGCTTGATCCGTACTGCGGTGTAGGGTCTGCCTTGATTGCAGCGCTAAAGCACGACCGCAAAGCCGCAGGTGTTGACAAAGAACAAGAATACATCAAAACCGCACAACAACGTATCGAAGACTTCTACACTGGCAAACTCAAAATCAGACCACTGGGAAAACCTGTACATGAGCCGACCGGACGAGAGAGTGTATCGCAGATTCCGCCTGAGTGGAAAGAGAACGGAAACGGAGATACTGAATGAAAATCGTCGGCATCTTCTCTTTCAACAAAGGGGAAGAAACTGTTAACCAAGAATATCCGCAACTGCTGAAAGAAGTTGAGCGAGCCATAAGTCGCGTGAGTGCTCAAAAAGCCAAGGTTAAAGAGAGCAAAGAGAAAACAATGCCGGGAAGAATGCTCTTTGACCCCAAGACTCTCAATAAAGCTTTTAAGGAAGAGTTTGGCAGCCTTGGCTGGCGATCCGTTCGTGTTCGTTGTGATTATCCTACCCAATACTATACCCCTGGTTACAAACCTGCCGACCTCAAAAAGGGCGCATTTCGAGAAATGGACTTCATCAAAAACAATCTTGGAATCGAAGTCCAGTTCGGTAAGTATGCCTTCATGGTATACAACGTCTGTGCAAAGATGACCATCTTCAATAAGCTTGGATACATCAAAGCCGGAGTTGAAATTGTGCCCGTCAAACAATTCGCTGAAGAGATGTCCAGCGGTGTCTCATACTTCGAGCAGTTCGTTTGGGACTTGGAACAACGTGGCGTCTCTGATATCGACATTCCTGTTCTCATCCTAGGAATCGACAAATAGCCATTGGTGCAAATGGCACTTAACGTGTGCGCAAACTACGCCACACGGCACTCCACGCTCTTTATGAATGCGTGCCGTGTGGAGCGAACTCTACTGAGTTCGCTCCAACTTGCGTTGACCGAGTCTTACCAAATGTGTGAGCGACGTAGTTTGTCGCTGTTAGCTGCCGTTTTTCTCAATCTCTATCATTGGAAGTACCCAGCCGTAGAATGTTTCTGCCTTCGAGTTCACTTTGATATGTTGACCTCTCGCATTTCTTAACCAATCAAGAAGTTCTGTCCGCTTCCCCGACACCTCAGGTGGAGCAAGCTCGGAAAACTGAGGGAAGAACTCAGGTAGGAAGTTCACCATTCCGCAGACGACAACGAAGATCTGGTTCAATGAATACGAGCACAGTTCGGCATTGTAAACCGACCCCATTGTCGTGGTTCCTTCTTGAGGTGAACTGTAGCTTGTTCTGAAAATCAAAGAGCCAAAACCACCGTGAGCGAATTCCGAAAGTTGCTTCCCATATACATTGTCATAGAAGCCAGGTGCGATTTCTTCGAACATCGTTCGAAACCGTACCCTTCTCTTGAGCACATGGTCTGAAAGCAGCTCCTTATGTTTTGAGAAGTAGCGGAGCTGAATTAGGACTTCGTACATGTTCCTGACAAGAGACACTGCTTCAAAGTAGTATCCATTCGCCAGCAGTAACGCGGCCGCCCTTAGGGTGTATGGGTAACGGAGCAACTGATGATGGGCAAAAGCATGAAATGCCCCCTCATGGGATTCTGTTGATTCTGGCTTACCTGTGAAGTATGCGGATTGAAAAAGTAAGTCTACAAACTCCGGATACTTTTGGACCCAGCCTCGGAGGTGCTCTTCGGTCTGACCCCGTGTCTGCTCCTCAGTATGCAACAGATACTTGAAACTCATGAGATTCTGGTCCATATCTCGCCTTCTATCGGAAGAGAAAAATGGCAGCTAACGTTTAGCAAGCACGCAACGGCGCACTCAATGTTCTTTCTTTTCTGACATAAAAGTGTGCGCCGTTGAGTGAACACAATTATGTCGAGCGAGCGTGAGCACGTGCGAAAGCCTTAACAGATGTGTGAACGTCGATGCTTGCATTTGTTATGCGACGCGCACGGCGGCACATTGTTCAGGATTCACCAGAGTTGAATCTCTGAAATCGCAACGACCAAGGTAAAACTGCGCTCAAGTTGCACGACACATCCAACCACAGTTCCGCAGCGCGCACACTATCTTCGTACAAACAGGATGTGGGCGCTGCGGAAACGCTTCTATCAACTGCGTGTGGTGCAACTTGCCCTCTTGGTTTTGCGGCGCACACGCAACGCAGCGGGCCTATCTGAGCAAGAGCAATTTCTTCACTGAGACATAGTCGCCCGCCTGAAGACGATAGAAATATGTCCCGCTCGACAGTCCACGTGCATCAAACACCGCTTGGTGAAATCCAGCCAGCCTGTTGCCGTCGAGAAGAGTGAGAGCTTCTCTTCCGAGTACATCGTACACCTTCAATGTCGCGTGACCATCGATGGGAAGATCGTATCTGATGACAGTTGTCGGGTTGAAGGGATTCGGATGATTCTGGTGCAACTTGTAGTCCGTTGGGACTCCGGCAAATGATGGCGAAGATGTTAACTTGGAAAGCTGATTCCCGGGTGAAGCCTGCAGATGCTCATACCGTCCCGTAGTGATCAGGAAGAATGTGCGCTTCATACCGCCAGCAACGTGTGGCGCTGCGAATGTCAGGTCGAGTGCTTGACCCCGTGCGAGTTCTGCGTACCTACTGTCAACGGAAACAAGCTGCTCCGTGACATCGCCTGCTAGACTGTGCATTGCCTTCTCGGGCCGGAGTTCTCTTGTCGTCACGCGGACCGGAACCTTGACGGCGAGGTTCAGGTAATCCAGTTTGACAGATGATGACCACATAAGCTGCACGTTGGTGGTATCAAACACCGTGAAGGGTATATACACGAGCGACGGGTTGTGCCTGAAGTATGCACCCAGAATTTGTGATATCGAACCCTGTCCACCGTTCGAACTGAAGAGAAGGGGCCTGCCAATGGCATCCGTCTCCTCTTCTTCACCGCTGCCGCCACCTTCGATGCCACCCTCTTCGTCGTCGCCCATCGGAGAATCGGAGTTGGTAATTGGATCACCAAACTCAGGCTGCAGACCCGAGCCGCCAGAAAACCGCTTGAAGCCAAAGTCCACCATGTCGCCGGGAGACGTGTTGACCACAAGAGAATCGAACGATATTAGTTCTCTCACAACATCACGGTCTCGATGTCGGGCACGATGCAGATTGAACGGTTTGATATAAGGAATCACAGTTCCATCGTCCTTCATCGTAACTGTAATCGGAGTGGGATGGTCAACGGCAACCAAAGTGAAATTGTCGAAGCGAGAGTAGTCTTCAGCGTCCTCACGAATCTGGAGCAGGTATTTGCCGTCACTCGCAACCGGTGGCTTCATCAGGCGATATACATCCAGAACATCAATGCCTGAATTCTCGAGTTCAAGCGATTGGGGTAGAATGTTGTTGTCCTCGACGAACTCGTCACCGTTCCAGGTAAAGACGAATGGACATGATGGCGGGAGAGGGTCGCCTGTTGTGAAACTCCAAACGGTTGACCAAGCACTCGTGCCATACGGGCTTGTTGCATTCAAACGCCAGTAATATGTTGTCGACGTGTTCAACGATGCGTAATGGTTCGTGGCTGTCAACCCTGACACATCAACAACCGGACTGCTAAAATCACTGTTGTCATCAATCTGAAGCCTGTAGGTCGAGGCACCGATGACATAATCCCATGTAAATGTTGCTGGAACCGGAACTCCTGTCGCTCCGTTTGTCGGAGTTAGGAGAAGGGGAGAACGTGGTGCGGGTGTAGTGGAAGGAAGTGACATTGCATAAATGTCATACAAGCTCCCTTGCGTTCCCATGAACTGCGCAAGCCTCTCCCCATCATAAAGCGACCACGTTCTACTTACATGCGCGTGCTGAGCAGACGGAGCAACAACGAAAGGTGATTGCCAATTACCGTTGCGATAGTACAGCGCAATAACACCATCCGCAGGGGACTGCCAACTCAGTGTTAAATCATTGGAAAACGTTAACCGATAGTGAGAAAGAGATGCACCAGTCGGGATGCGTGTGGTGCCGGGCGGATTAGGGAATGTTGTAACTGAGGACATTGTTCCGTTTTGCGCAACAGTTCTGAACTTGACGCTGCCGTTTGTAATAAACTTGTAATTCCATGCGATGCAGGCATCGCCGGAGTAGTTCCCAACAACAGTCGGACGTGCATTGGTCGTGAGGCCCGAATTATCAGCAATACTATACACCTGAGTCCAAGAGTTGGTGCCATTTTGGTCGACTGTACCCCTGGAATATCGTATTCCCGAACCGGTTTGCTCCCAAGTAAGATGGGCTGTGCCGGAAGTGAAAACATGGAGATCAACCGACGGAGAGTTCGAGTTGGCGTCGGTCCCGGGAACGCTATACGCTGTGTGAAAATAATCTTGAACATGCGTCCAAAGAATGCCGCTCGGGCTGCGCCAGAAAACATAGTATCCTGAAATTGTTGGCAACGCGGCAGCGGGCCGACTCGTAAGATTCTCGTGTAACAGGGTAATAGGACCCCATGTATCGTTGAGATTATTTCTTCTTCGCGACCAAATCCGATAACCATTCGCCCCAACAGGATTTTCTTCCCAAACGATGTATGATTCGTGAGTCGGGCCTTCAAAGAAAGAATAGTAGATATCTTCAATAGAAGGATTTGCGTATTGCCCGTTACCCTGACTCACCAACAGTTCGGGCAACCACGTACTTCCGCCATTCGTCGATTTTGACAAATAGATATCTCCTCCTGATTCGAACACCATGAAATGGCGTTGCTGTCCCGGGTAAGCGCGTGCAATCTTTTGTTGATTATTATTTCCGGTTGCGGACGGTGAAGTGGATTTGAGATGAAACGCTGCAACGGGTCCGCTAACTGCCGAAGGCGCTGTTGTACCCGCTGTGGAGTTCCAGCCATGAACAGTCCAATAGTACGGCGTTGTGTTGACGTACGGAAGACCTGTTTGAATGTCAATGTCAGCCATACTCATCCACACTGGCGCGGACGGGAAAGAACCATGCGAATAGAATGGCCCGCCCGATGAGGACGACTTGTTGCCGATGTATGAGACTGTCCCTCCAAGCGTATTCGTGTTGAAGAGAACGCCACCGGGGGTGGGTTGATAGGAAGAAATGGTGAGCGTTTGGGATTGGAACGTTTGACGTACCGATTTGAACGCGTTAATGCGGCCATGACCATAGTGGTCATCCCAACCAGCTGGGCCCAAGTCGTCTGCTTGCGATGTTATGGCGTTAGCAACATCTGTCGCAGTCAGACTGGGATTGACCGACCATATTAGCGCTGCAATTGCAGAAGTGAGGGGTGCACTGAATGAAGTTCCATTCACGCTTGCATAGCCGTTGCTGAGATTCAACGTTCGTATGTCGATTGCAGGACCACTGACATCTACATGATTGCCATAGTTGTAACCTGAAGGAAATTGGTCGGCGCTGTTGGTTGCGCTAACTGCCAGTACCCCTGCGTATGCAGCAGGCCATTGGGTGTATGGAACGACATCGAGATCGTTTGCGTCCTGCGGGCCATTACCCGCGCTGGCAACGACCAATCTCCCCCAGGCTTGGGCATCTTCAACAGCAGCTTGCATGCTGGAATAATTGTATGAATAGTATGTATTATTTGCATTCACCCATACAGTTTTGAAACTGCAATTGATTACGTTTGCACGATGCTCCAAGTTCGGATCAGCAGCGTTTCGAGTGTCCGACGCTATGTCCGTTCCATTCGCGGAGTTCATGGGGACAAGGAGGCTATTCCATCCAAGGCTAGCAACCCCAAAAGAATTGTTTGTTGCGGCACCAGCAACGCCTGCAACTTTTACGCCGTGATCCCCGCTGTAACCGCCTTCCCCCGCAGCAAGTTTTCCATATAGATCATCATGAGGAGCGACACCGCGTTCAATTAGAGCAATTCTGATACTTGCACTCCCGGTAGTTACGTCCCACGCCTGTTCGGCTTGGATCTTCGGAAGATACCACTGATTGCCGTTAAGATGTAAGTCATTCGGCGTCAGATCATGCACGATCTGGATGGGGGGCTCTGCATATTCAACTTCTGGAAGTTCATTGAGAGCTTGAAGAGTCTGAATAACATCAACGGGTTCAGGAAAGCTCACTCTGAATACCTGCGACCAATTGTGCAACTTTCTTATTTGACCGGAGGGAGTAATGTACACTGTGTCTTCTGGTCTTGCATTTGGGATCACTTTTGTGAAGGCCAGCCCATCCCCGAATTGAGCGAAGAACAATTGTACGTTTTTCATCGAAGGCTTGATGTCTGAGAGAACAGCCCTGTTCTCACCGTCTGGTACCTGTATGACCGGTATTTTGAATTTCACAGTTAGATAGTCGGCCAAGACCACACCATTGTGCACTGTGACTTGGGCGCTCGCAGTGGGACAAACTGTGAACCCACATGCGAACAAGACAAGAATTCTGCGAAAGATACTGCAGAGCGTTTTCATAGCAACCTCCTTGGTTGATTAAGAGATCGCATCTGCGCATATTGGAATTGGCACAAAGGCCGCTGCTGCGCAGACGCAATGGACTGTTGACAGCGGCCCCGTGCTTGTACCCGACAAGCGGCAGACCTACCTGTCGCTTGTCGGTTTTGTAACCCTCATGGCGGCAGTACCTTCCTTTCTGGTCTATTATCTTGCCAAGACCATCTTGCGTGATGAACTGAATTGATTTGCTTTCATGCGACAGAAGTAGACTCCGCTCGACAGCCCGCCAGCGTTGAATGTCGCTCGATAACGCCCAGCGGTAAACGTATCATAAACCAAACGCCGCACCCGCCTCCCAAGCACATCAAATACCGTAATGTCCACAAAGCTATCACGAGGCACATCAAATGAAATGGTGGTTTCAAGGTTGAATGGATTAGGATAGTTTTGATACAGGCGGTATTGTGACGGCGGAGGACACCGGCTCTTCTTTGTCCTCCAGCCAAAGACCTCCCCTGGTGTGGGATTATCAAAGGGCTGAATTGTAGCAACAATGTTAGCAACACCCTGGCCCACAACTCCTGGCGGCAGCGGGGGGCATGGTTCAGGTGTTTGATCGTCTAACCAGGCTACCACAAAATTGTCATTGAGAAAGACTGCAACTGGATCGCCTTGAGGTCGTTCCTCTTGTTCATGGTTCACTTTGAAATTCATCCCTATCGGTTCGAGCCGTCGGCCATATCGCTGTGCGTATATGTCGCCGTCGGCTACAGTACTTGGAGGATCGTTCCTATGGTCTTCCCACGCCATAATGATCTCTCCGGTGGAGGATTTCGACGCTGAGATTCTTCCCAGTGGGTTGTCAACCGGGTCATCTTCCTCTATTTTGAAACTGTCGCTTAGTGCCACTCCCAAAGTATTATATACGCGCATAAAGAAATTGTATTGGGGGAACGGCGCCCAAACCACAAGTAGTGAATCTGCGCCGATTTCAAGTGAAAATCCATCTTTTCCTATGTGAACGATGTCAGGAGCCGGAACACCATCAGCTGCATAGATATGCAAATAACCTGACCACATGAAAAAGAATCTGCCATCGTCAAATCCTCCAAGTCTTGCAACTCCGGGAACACTGTTTGTGTTGACTCTGAAATTGGTTCCGACAGCAGTCGCTGTGCTGTCGTAGAATTGAGCGTAAGAGTACAATGGCCCTTCGCGACGATCAAGCCATGTAGCGACGAAGCTCCCGTCGGAACGGACAAGGATCTTGGCATCAATCTGAGCACTTGTTCCAGTATCATCACTGACTCTGAAACTAGGACCCAAAGGCATTCCAGTAGCGTGATATCTTCGCGCATAAATATCCGCGTCTCCCGTCACTCTGGTGCCGCTTGGCCCATGCCAAGAGACAATAAAGTCTCCGTTGCGACTCATGCCAATTGAAGGGACACGGGGCCCTCCGCCGAGCACTGTCTCGCTCACTCTGAAATTTCCGCCAATTGGCAGCCCTCTCGAATCAAATCGCTGCGCGTAGATTGCGGCACCTGTGTCTAACCCGCCATTCTCGATAGAGTTGCGAGCATCGCTCCAGACAACCACAAAATTTCCGTTGGAGTCGGAGGCAACCGAAGGAGCAAAGTGCGCATGACCAGTTGTGCTCACTTGGAAATCCTGCGCGTAGGCCGATTGGATGAACCCAATTGTCAGAATTATTAAATATGCCAGTCTCATGTTAGGAATGGGGTCAGTGCGGCTGCCAAGTGCTTTCTCGTCGCCACAGGGAGTCGTGTGAGCCGCAAACCTCATTGCGTCACCCTCTGGTTGTACCATTTTTTGCTTTTGTCTCCGTGCCGCCGTGCGTGTTGCATAACGTTCAGTGGCCACGCCGTGCCCGCCTCTATGCCTTTTCTTTTTGGCATGAATGAGGCGGGCATGGAACGAACACTTTTTATTGCGCCACACTGCGCTTCACCTACGCCTCACCAAATGATGTGAGTGTCGTGGCCACGTTTGTTATACGCCGAACCCCTCACGAGCCAATCACCTCGGCAATCGCTTCGAGCAAAGCACTAAGATGTGGTGCCCACTGTTCAATCGAGAGCCCCGGATATTGCGTGTCGGTGCTGATGGTTAGACCTTCGATGCGACTGACACTTGCGCGGAGACTGTCTCGGTATTTGCGCTCGTTCTCATTCTCCAGCCAACCAAAATTTAACGTGAGGTATCCATCTGAATAGACGGAAAACAGGGAGCGAACACTGATACGGGAAAACTTTGCATTGAATGAACCCCGATTAGTGCCGGTTCCCCAACTCACATTGTCAGCCCTCGATACGGTAAAGTCGTAGAGCTTTCGAATTGCTTCAAGTTGCTCAGCAGAGAGACCTTGAGTCAATTGGGCATCTTCGAAGAAAGTAACCTCGTCCCATTTCCGACGACCAGATGAGTCTCGAGAAATGGTCACGGTTCGTTTGATTTGCCTCGCTTGTTCTGTGTAGCCGAAGAGAAACGGAATGACAATTTTGGTACCCCCGTTGACAAATTGTTTGGCCTCGACTATCAGTACCTCTGCACGCTCCATCTGTTTGTTGAGAAAATCGACAATACTGCGAAGCTCATAGGGGGCTTCCTCGAGAAAAAACACAAGTCTCACTTGACCTTGACTTAGGTTGGTGAGGATTGTTTCCAGGAACATGTCGACCGTAACAGACTCATCGTTTGTTAGTTGAACAAGAGCCGCTTCAAGCGTCTGATTGCGTTCCCGCGCTGTTGCGTCCGCATATTGCCGAATTGCCTCTTTACCCCAATAGAAGACTCCGTTCGCTGCATACTCCAACATCTGTCCGACAACTTCTCTCCTTGAGCGGGTGTCATAATACCTCTTGCACTCAACAAATGTAGGCATACCAGCTTGATCGACGAAGAAGAAATCAATAGACCACCTGTCTTCACCAGAATTTGGGTCTGGGACTGGCATCTCTCGCTTTACCAATAGCCAACGACGAGGGTCTTCTGGGCTTATCTGGTCTCCGGCAAGAAGAGAGTGGTTTTTCCCGAGCAAAGTTTGAAGGTCGCGGTCCTCATCTTTGCAACGCACCTGTTGCATCGTGGAGGTAGAACCGTCTTCGTTTACTATGTAGGCAATTGGCACAAGTCTTTTCCTTCAGATAATCAGAGAGGGGTTTGGCGTATAACGATTTCTATGTTCAATTAGTGGGAGAGGGGATGTTCGCCCCCCTCCCGTTCACGGCTTGCCGTTATGAATCTGCTTGTTGATCTTTGGATGTCCAAACCCATTCAAACAACAAGGAGGCTTACCATGAACCATCAACGCTTGCAAGGACTGCGAGAAAAGCTCGCAGGCAAAATCCTCATCGGCATCGATCCCGCAAAAGACAAACACCAGGCTGCCGTCGTCGACGCACAGGGTAACCAACGTGGTGCATCCTTCTCGTTTCCCGTCAATGCTGCCGGCTACAGCGAGATTCTCTGGCGTAATATCGCGAAGGTCATCCCGAACTGCAACGCGCAGCATGTTGTCTTCGCCATCGAAACGGCCTGCAACCTCTGGGAAACACTCGCATTCTATCTGCGTGCGCATGGCTACAGCGTCGTGCTCGTCTCGCCGCTCAGTACCCATCACTCGCGACCGATCATGAGCATGGAGTTTTCAAGAACTGATCCGAAGGATGCGTATCTCGTCGCAACCATTGCTCAACGGGGAGCCTATCACGAGTACGAACAGTTTCCGCCGGAGTCCAACGCCATGCATCAGCTTGCGATCACCTACGACAAACTCAGAAAGAACCGTGCACAAAATCGTGCCCGCATGCGCTCGCTGCTCGATCGGGTGTTCCCCGAGTTCCCTCGCATTCTCGACATCGATACCGACACGGCGGTGTACTTGCTCAGGAAGTATCTCTTCCCGGATGAGTTCCTGGCGTTAGACCTCCGCACCGAAAGCAGTGCCATCGAAAAGATTTCACGCCGCCAATGCGGCCGTGCCACACTGGAAGAGCTGCAAGCTGCTGCTCGCACCAGCATTGGCATTGTCCGCCAGTCCGATGAACGTTTAGCAGATCGCATTACGCTCGATGCGTTTCTTGCCCTCATTGACACGCTGGAACTGCATCTGCATCGTGTGCTGGAAGAACTCATCGTCCGGGCGAAGCAACTGCCGCAGTACGAACGCATCAACAGTCTCTCGGGTGCAGGACCGAAACTCACTGCATTGTTTTTGGGTGAAGTGTATGACCTTACTCGCTTCACGCACTACCGGCATTTAGAAAAACTCGCCGGGCTCAACTTGCGTCTCTACGATTCCGGACGGTACTCCGGCACACGCCACATCTCCTCCATCGGCAATAACCGGCTCCGGTGGATTGTCTACAAGATGGCCGAAGAAACCGCCAAGCGTGTGCCTGAAGTCCGGTGCAAATATCTGCGGCGGCAACTCAAGAGACGCAAGCATGTGAAGAACGTTGTTGCCGCCGTACCGCAACTGCTCCAGTTGATCATTGCCATGGAAAAGCATCAGCACAAGTATGAGCTGCGCCCTGAAGCAGTTGCAGCGATGCACGAACTGGAAGAACGCTACACCGAACTGAAAACGTCATCACACAAGAACGTTGCTGCATGAGGTAAGAACGCTCTGACATTGCACTACCACTGCAAGCGCAGTTCGCAACATGACGTTGCTGTACACGAGTTCCGACACTGTCGGAACCGGGACGCTCGAAGCGCTTTTGCCCGCTGAGAGGTCTGAGAGAAATCTTCTCGGACGCTCCGACTAACTGATCCTCTTCGGGCAGTCCCCGGTTCTGTTCGAATCGAATAAGAATATTTGCTGAACACTCCCGACTCAGATTCGGGATCATCGCAAGCAAGTTTGGATTGAACAGAAAACACGCCGGGAGACTCTGCGTCCTCCTTTGACGTCACCTGCAAAGCGCTACAGGACTACTACGGCCTGAGCAACAGACAAGCGTCCGCACAACGCAAAAGGAAACCGCAATCGCAATGTGCATCTCTCACGAAGGAAGCGTATTCATGACAAAGAACAATTTTTCACTTGACATTGAGCAAGCAG
>JAHBUR010000044.1 GCA_019637975.1 Bacteroidota bacterium
TTCTCCCCGCGAACGGAACTGTTCAAATTCTTGATTTCTTGTTCCCTATCCCACGCTGAGTAGAAAACGGCATCCCCACCGACAGGATAATTCCTGGAATAGTTGATGTAGTCACGCTTGGTTTGACTGTAGAGATTGTTGATGCGGATGGTTCCATTGTCGGGTGTGTTGATATCGAGAAGCAAGCCTGCACCGCCACGTGAACGGATCTCGTCCGTGAAGTTCAACGTGAAGTCGGTATACCTCCATCCCTTGCCGAGCTGGAGACTGGCAAGATTCTGAACCGAAAGGTTGAAGCGCTCGTCGCTTCTGTCGCGGCGCTCAATGTTGCCTGTTACCTGAACACCCACAACGTCGTCAAAAAATCGCTCACCGTACTTCCCGTTGAAGTCGTACAACACCCCGGAAGTATGGAGCTGATTGTAGGCCTGCTTGATGTCGAGCCGAAGCTGGCGCTCAGAGGGGGCTTTTCGGGTAACGAGGTTGACACTTCCTGCAATTGCATCACCATCTTTGTCCGGTGTGAGGGCTTTGAACAACTCGACGCCTGCAAGCGTGCCTTGTGAGAACGTGCTTAGGTCTACTCCTCTGGAATCTGCATCTGTTGGTGGAATTCTCACTCCATCTATCGTGAACGACGTGAACTTGTCGCTCATTCCGCGGAGGATCACTTTGCTTGCCTCACCTCCTGATCTGATCAGCGAAACACCCGGCAAGCGTCCGATCGCTTCCGCGGCATTTGCATCAGGCAACTCCTTGATCTTCTCCTCCGAAATGACGTTGACAATGGTGTTGGAAGTGATCTGCTGGTTAATGGCCGCAATCTGACCGCGGGCCTGGGCTGTCACGAGAACTTCTTCACCCTCCAACACATCCGGCACCAGCGCGCTGTTGAGTGTGTTTTCCCCGCTTGCGATGTTGCGCGTGATTTCCCTCGTTACGTACCCGATATAGGATACGCGTACCGAGTACGTTCCGGGCGAAATACCCGTGACCCTGTACTTTCCTTCCCGATCCGTCACTCCCCCCAATGCCGTACCTCGGAGAAAAACATTCGCTCCGATGAGCGGCTCTTTTGAAACAGAATCTGTCACAACGCCCCGCAATATGCCCTGCCCGAACAACGTGCACGGCATCAGCAGGAGAATGAGCAGAAAAGACTTTCCGGGGATTTGCATATACTGCTCCTTGATTGGTTTGAATTGGTGTTATAAAACCTTCTACGGTTTCAGTTCATTGCCGTTGATGGTTGTGTTTACTGCTTCCATCCCTACAACATGTTCTATCTTGTATCCCTTCGCTACTTCCTTGAAGACACAGTTCACGAGCCGGATATCCCGCAATGGCGCTTCCTCATAGCCGACAAGATTGAGCGCCGTTCTGCAGGAATCCACCGTCATCCGCTCGATGCTGATGCTCCGAATGGTGGGAAGGAAATTCCCTTCTCTCCCCTCTTCATAAAAGAGGTCGATATCCACAACCGCCCGGCCGACAAGCCGCACGTGCATGTTGCGGAGGTGAATATTCTCCACGATGCCGCCGCGTACGGCATTGGTTTTGACGCGCAACGCATTGTACAGAACCGGGCTTTCGAACTCGCAATCCTTGGCAAACACATTGCGGACTCCGCCGGTCATTTCGCTGCCGATCGTGATGCCGCCATGCCCGTCTTTGAAGACGCACCGGCGGATCACGATGTTCTCGCTCGGCGTTGCCACCCTGCGCCCGTCGTTGTTCCTTCCTGCCTTGATGGCAATGCAATCATCGCCGGTATCGAAATAGGAATCTTCAATCAACACATCCCTGCTCGATTCGGGGTTGCAGCCGTCGTTGTTGGGCCCGTGTGTATCGATGTGCACGTTCCGTATCGTCACATTCTCGCACAGCACGGGATGAATTTCCCACATGGGCGAGTTGATGATTTTGATTCCTTCAATCAGGATGTTCTTGCTCCGGTACGGCTGGATGAAGCTGGGACGCAGGTAATATCCTTCACCGAGAATTCGTTCTCCCACCGGCACGCCTTTCTCGCCCATCTCAAACAGAAGATTTCGTCCGGGTGTTTGTTCGGGCAAGCCTTCCTTCCAGCCGAATTCCTTCTTCCCTTTCCAATACCACCAATGTTCGTTTGTCGCCTGCCCGTCTAACACTCCCTTGCCGGTCACTGCGATGTTCTCCTGCTCAAATGCATAGATGAGAGGAGAGTAGTTCATGCACTCCACTCCTTCCCAACGGCTGAACACCAGCGGCAGGTATTTCTTCGGGTCACGATGGAACTTGATGACGGCGCCTTCCGCGAGATGAAGATTCACGTTGCTTTTCAGGTGAATCGCCCCCGTAAGGAACTCGCCGTTCGGCACCACAACCCGACCGCCGCCGCTGCGTGAACATTCCTCGATTGCTTTCCTGAATGCATTCGTGCACTCGGTCGCGCCATCACCTTTCGCCCCGTACTGTGTGATATCGAAATCCTTATCGGGAAAAACCGGAGCCTGAATCCGTTTGAGGATTTCGTCAACTTGTTGCCAAGGATCGGGTTTCTGACTTACTGCAGAACATCCTGCAAGCAGATGCAGAACCGTCAAACAGACGGCATATCCGGCTATCATTTTCGAACGGGGAATGACTTTCATTGTTCTAACCTTTTCTTCGAATGACTAATCACTTCAGCAGCATCAGCTTCTTCATTTCCCTGTTGGTACCGCTCGTCAACGTGTAGAAATACATGCCGCTGGCGAGATGCGATGCATCAAACTTCAACGCATAGCGTGTCCCCGAAACTGCGAGCCTGTCGAATACCGTCGAGACTCTCTGACCGAGCGCATTATAGACTTCAAGCGTCGCAGGCTGTGTCCGATCAACCGTAAAGGCGATGGTTGTTACGGGGTTGAAGGGATTGGGATAGTTCTGTTCGAGCTTGAATTCAGCCGGTTTTCCGGGATCGCCCGCAACCGATGTCGGGTAGTCGCTCTCGAAGCATCCTAAATCGGGCGCCGTTCCGTTGAACGGCAGGCCGACATTTGTTCCCGCGTCGATGAGATCACTGCCTTGAGCAAGACGCATGAAAGGAAGAACAGGAAGACTGCCATCAGCCTGGCGCGGGCCGCGCATTCCTGTTGTATCAAGACTCACGAAATCCGCATCGTTCACAACGAAAGGCGGCATCCAGCTGTTCGTTGCCTGAATCGCAAAACTGCCGAGCGAGCCGTAGAATCCCAGCGACACACAGTTTTTCACCGTCAGGTCCGAGCCGGTTTTGAGCTGTGCGGTGATTTGGTAGTTGGTGCCGTTTCGGTACGCCGTGCAGTTCAGCAGCGTCATCGAGCCTCTGTTGTTATTCTGATCGTATCCCTTTACCCGATTGTCGAAGGCGAGGCAGTTGATCAAAATCATGTTGTGGCGCAGACTGTCGGCATTGGTATTGTCGCCGCCGCCTAATTTGAATCCGTTGCCGTTGCCCACGCTTGGCGCGCCGCTTTTCAAATATCCGTTGTGAAACACCCAGCAGTTTTCCAACGTCGTCGTGACGTTGTCGGCGGGGCGGAGATAGCCATCCCACCCGTCGTCGGAATTCTGCCACGCCCGGCATCCGTAAAAATAGTTGCCGGTGCCGACATCAAGTTTGGGCGCAAAGCCGTCAGCATTTCCCTGTCCGATGTCGGCATTAAAGTAGGAATCACAATTGATGATGTTGTTGTACGATGCATTACTGCTGAGTTGAAGACCCGTATCGTAGTTCTCACTGAACGAACAATTCTCGACGATATTAAACGAGCCGGAGATGTGCATGCCGTTATCGCCTGCTCTCCAGATGTCGAATCCCTTCACGTGCCAGTAGCGCCCGGTAATCCTGATACCGCGGTTTGCATCCGCAACAGGCATGGATGAAAAATCCAGAAACACCCGCTCGCCGGGATAGGCAAACAGCTTGAACATGTTTTCACTTGTGCCGACGCGGGATAGGACAATCGTAGTTGAGTACGCGTACGATCCGCCGCGGACATAGATAGTCGTGCCGGCAACGGTCGCCACCGAATGCGCTTTCGTGATAGTCCTGAAAGGCTCTTCGAATGTCCCCGCCGCAGAATCACTGCCGGTTGTTGCCACATAGTACGTTTGCGCCTGCAGAAACATCGACGGTACGGACAGCAGCATGAATATGAAAATCACTCTCACAATGGTCACTCCTCTTTTACAGATTGTACAGTTGTTTATGGATGACATTTCCAACACTTTGTTTTCTTCGTTTACTTGAGAAGAATGAGTTTCCTGACCGCACTCTGTTGTCCACTGTGCAATCTGTAGAAATAAATTCCGCTTGCGAGATGACTTCCCGAAAACCGGACCTGATACTCGCGTCCGGCTTCTGCCGTCTCATGAAATAGCGTCGCTACCGTTTGGCCCAGCAAATTGTGAAGAGTGAGCGTCGCGGGACCCGACGCTGCCACGGAAAACGTAATGCGTGTTTCGGGATTGAACGGATTCGGGTAGTTCTGCGAGAGCCGGAACACATGCGGAACTGTACCTTCAACCGACGTGACTCCCGAAACCGCAATCGGCTCGGTGAAATGCTGAGTTCCGTCCAAATCCACCTGACGCAGCCTGTAGAACCACGAACCTCCCGTCACCGATGCGTCGGTGAACTGATAGAACCGCGGCTCATTCGTGGTTCCGTGTCCGGCGACGAAGTTGTCCGGAAACTCGCTGAAGTACGGATCGCTTGCCTGCCGCCTTTGAACATAAAATCCGAAGTTGTTTACCTCGCTGATCGTTGTCCACTCCAGCATCACACCGCCGGATGTCATGCGCCCTGTGAATGAAGCAAGCTGTATCGGGACGGGATTTTCACTGAAGTCAAATTTCCCGCTTCCCGCGTATGTGGAAACCAGTGTCGGAACATCCGCCGCGGGATCGAGCGTGTAGCTGTAATAGCTCGACGCCTCGAATGCCGTTCCGCGGGTTCCCGGAGTACCGGTCGTTCCTGCAAAGACATTGAAACGCTCAACAAGGTCGCCGGGCGGACTCCCATCGCGTGAAGTCTCGGTCGGGATCGGTATGTTCATGAAATAATTCCCCTCAACTAACACATCCGCTTCGAGATTCGAGGAGATGCCGTAAATGCCGTTGTTCACGTAGTAGTTGTTGAACACATGCGCCTTGCCGAAACGGACTCGCGGGTGGCGTTGCGTCGTTCCGTTGAAATAGTTGTGATGGTACGTAACTTTGAGCTGCGTGTCCGTGGTCTGGTTGTTGGAGTGTCCCAACAAACAGGTTTTGTCATGGTTGAAGAAGTGATTCCACGACAGGGTTACGTACTCGGCGCCGTGCGTAACATCCAATGCGCCGTCATAGCAATTCGTGAATGTGCAATGGTCAATCCAGATGTGGTTGCCCGTATTCGGTGCATCATCCGCCTGAATGTTGATGCCGTCATCCGGTGAGTTCATGAACTTGATGTTGCGGACGATAATGTTCTTTGCGCGGGTCATCTTTATTCCGAATCCGCTGATTGTTGCATCCGTTCCCACGCCGATGATGGAGATATCATACGTATCCTTTACATCCATCATATCCGATACCGTCGCACTCGGTGTAAGCGTTCCAATCACATAGACTGTAAGGGGCGGAAAATTCAATGTCCGGTTCGCATCGACACGGCGGAGCATCCATTCGTTCAAGTCGGATGAATTGGTGGCAAACACTGTTTGCATGTCCTGACCGGCGCCGCCCGTGGTGCCGTTGGGATATTCGTATGCGCCAACCGAAGCAAACCCTGCCGGTGCATCCTGATACGGAAACGAACCGAACCCGCCGGAGGGAATCATAACGCCAATTTGCGTCTTGTGCGAGTTCATCACCACATTCATCGGGTTTGTTGTTCCTTCAGCCGTTCCTCCCCATCTGTGGAAGATGTGCCCGCCCGAAGGCGTCGCCGTCAATGTCACTTCCGTCCCGGCATCGTACAACGAGTCGGCGTGCGCAGGAGAGGCAACGACGGAGCCTTCTCCGCTTTTTGTCAAATTGAGTTTGTACATGGGCGTCGCCGTCTGCCCGCCGATAACAATGCGATCGAGATTTGCATTGCCGCCGTTTGTTGTTGACCTGAAGATCAAACGATTGATGCCCGCCTGCAGAGGAACTACCGCCGCAACTGATGACCATGTCGTCCAACTTCCTGTGGAAGTGAACGTCGGAAATGTCACGGAAGCGCCGTTGAGTGTCACCGCGTACGCCCGATTGGTGCCGCCGTTCGCATAAAATACTCTCACCGTATCCGATGCAGCAGAGGCACGACGGAAGACGATTTCCAATGCTGCATTGATTTTGTCAGCAATATCAACATAGCCGGAGCCGGTGTAGCCGTTGTACTGCGTGCGAACGTATGCGGCGGAAAGGACGCCGTCTTCCGCTTGAAACTCGTTCGGCTGGGGAGGCGTCGCACCCGTTCCTGAGACGGCAACATTCCGTATCGCGGCACTTCCGCCTTCATTGGTAATGTCGCCAGCATAGCTTTGCGCAGCAGTGGGCTTGAATCGTACATACACCGTCGTTGACGACAACGTTCCCCCTGCATAGGCCACCTGCACGGACGAACCAAACCCCGACCCGCTGGTCGACGATACTTCGAACCCGGAGGGCGCTGTGATGGTAATGTCGCCAGTGGCGGGCGAGAGTGTATTTCCTGAAACGGTGAACGTCTTCTCAACGGATGTCGTATTGATAAGAACCGCTCCAAAAGAAAGTGAAGCTGGAGAGACAGCAATTGTCGGCACCGCAAGCGTTGTCTGGCTGCCCGTGCCCGGATTTGTTGTGTTGTAGTTCTGCGAATTGCCGCTGCCGATGTTGTATTCGTACACGGCGAAATGATAGGCGGTGTTGCTTTGCAGATTGGTAACCGTAACACCCGCGCCGGTTCCATCATACACAATTCTATTTCCGCCGCCCTGATCGGTCGCCGCCGTGAAATCGCTGTTCACGCCGCTTGCCGGACTTCCGTCTGTAGGGATGAACGTTACTGCCGCATCTAACCGGGCAGCAACAATCCTTCGCTCTCCGTTCCCTCCTGTGAAGTTCACAAGAATGGAACTTCCCGTTATCGTGCCGAATGAAATGGTTGACTGCATGGTTGGTTCCAAAGGAAGCGTAACGCCATCCACAGCAACATCCTTTGTCGGAACGCCGACACTCGCGTGCGCGATATTACCCGAGAAGAGTCCGGCAGATGCGCTGTTCATTCGCACCGAAACGGAGACGGGCTGACCCGCAATCTCTCCCCCAACTACTGCCAACGCCACCGGCGACGCGTTCCCGTTCCACGTGGTTCCTCCATTCGTAGAAATCTCGAATCCAACCGGCGGGGTTACAACAACGTCGTCCACAAGACTGACGCCCGAAACGCTGTACGATTGGCTCCCGGATGGCGTGCCGATAACGTGTTGAAAACTGCCCAGAGAAGTTTCCGAAGTGATGATATTGGCGGATGCAATTGCCGTTGTTCCGGAAACCACGACATCCTGCGGGCACACATACTTTTGTGTTGAAGAAGATGTGTACCAACCGTAGACGCGGAGGTAGAACGTTTCGCCGCCGGCAACCGTGACATCAAGAGTGTAATTGGGTGACGGAGAGAGCATCGAGCCGTTGGGAAGAACAAGTACCGAACTGTTGAGCTTCGTGCGCGTCGTAAACGTTGGATCGGTGGAGTACCAGATGTTCGCCCGCATGTTGCTGCCCCCTGCTGCGCCTAAATTCATCGTTACCGACGTAACATTGAATTCATACGTCGCATCGGGTGACACCGCGAATTGAACGTAGCGGCTCTCATTTTGATCCGATTCGCCCGGCCAACTGTTGTCCGGCGTGGTCAAACGCTGGCTGCTGTTTGGGCCCGTGTAGCTGTTGACTACCATACTGCTGAACGTCTCGACAGTTCCCGACACATTTCCCGACGTTGCCACACTCGTCGTGGTGACACTCGACAACGCCCACGTAGCCGAAGCGGCTTGCGCATGTACTTCCCGCGTCACCAGCGCAACACTCACGATCACGAGAATGGTCAACAACAACTTCTTCATACTCTCTCTTTCTTTCTTAGATTCAAATTTATTCCTACGCCGCCACCTTTCCCCTTGCAGGGAGCGTGGTTTGCATAGTTGCACGCTCGCCTAATCGCGGGTCAATACGATTCGAAAGCAAGAGTGCCTTCCTGAAAAGAGGCGCAGGCCACTTTTCCTTCAGGAAGTTTGTCAGCAACAGGGGAGCCGCCGCGCCCGCACACGCCATCACAAAAGCCGGAACACTCCCCGAGGCACCCCACCCTGATACTTCCGCGAGAGAATCTCCCCACAAAGCTCCGAGAATGCCCCACAGCATATCATCAACCATGCTGTACGAACGATCCCGCATCAGGCGACGTCCGACACGTGCCGCAGTCACTCCAATCAATACCAAAGCGAATATGTTCATGATCTCAGGCTCCGTTCCGGCACTTACCTGACAAGCGTGAGCTTGCGAATCTGAATCCGGTTCCCGCTTTCGAGACGGTAGAAGTACATCCCGCTTGAGAGATTCCGCGCATCGAATGATATTGTGTAGTTCCTTCCGGGTTCGGCCATCCCGTCAAACAGCGTTGCGACCTTTGCGCCAAGGAGATTGAATACATCAAGCTTCGTGACTGCCGGATGCTCCACCGTAAATCTGATCTGTGTGGAAGGATTGAACGGATTCGGGAAATTCTGATACAGCACAAACACGTGCGGCGCACTTTCCGCAACCGACGTCAACACATCAACGCTGACGGGCTCGCTGAAATGGATTGAGCCGTCAAGATCTATTTGTTTGAGACGGTAAAACCACTGTCCGGGAGGAACGCCGTTCTCGGTGAACGTATACATGCGGGGTTCATTTGTTGTTCCGTGACCCGGAATAACCGGCGATACGCTTGCATATCCGCTTTCTCGTTGCGCCGATCGCTGAACTTCAAATCCGTAGTTGTTGATTTCGCTGATGGTCATCCAGTCCAGCCGAACACCTGCATTCGTGATATATGTGGCAGAGAATGAAGCAAGTTGAACAGGAAGAGGCGCGAGGCTGTTGCCTGCAGTCCAGCGTGAAAAACTGTTTACGTCAGTTAAATAGATGACTTTGAACAGCGTGTTTACGGTTCCGCCCTGCCCAGTCCACGTCACGCCATTATCAACGGATTTGAAGAGTGTAAGATTGTTTTCAGGAATGCTGTTCAGTTCGGATACATCATACATCATTCCGAAAGTTGCGTTCAAACCGGTATTGTTGGTCGGCGTGATGTCGAAATAGCGGCTGATGCTCGAGTTTCCGTTTCCCGTTTGCACAGCATGGCCCCGTGTGATTGCGGTTGAGCCAAGATCGGCCGATGAGCCGATTCCTATTCCGAGGCCGGCAATGTTTGTGAGAACATCGGGCGCGTTAAGGCTTCGAGTTGCAGTGATAACACCGCTGCTGCCTTTCACTGTGTTGCCGGGAGTTTCGGACAGCATTCCGGAAGTTCCGAGAGAAATATCATTCCCGTTCAAATCCAAACTGCCTGACGTCAATGAGAGAGTTCCATCGACGGCAGTCGAGCCAGAAAGCGTTACTCCGTTGGCGTTGCTGATTGTCAGGTTGTTCGCCGTCGCGGGCAGACCTGTTCCAGTCACCTGGGCGGCACTTCCGTTGTATGTAAAATTGGCTGCCGCATCAAAATTCCTTGCGGTTGTTTGGATGTTCCCCGCGGCTCCTGCAGACGTGATTCCGTCCGGAGAGCCGATGCCCAGTGTTCCGGCAGCATTTAGCGTAAACGCGGGGCCGGTTATTACTGCGGTTCCGCAATTCAGCGTGCCGCCTCCTTCTACATTGAACGTACGGCCGGTTCCGACAACAACGCTGTTGTTCAAGGTAGTCGAGGCACCGTTCTTCACCGTCCATTCGAGGTTGGTATTCGTGATCGCTCCACCGGATTGCGTGAATGATTTGTTCACGCCCGTGAAGTTCATGAGCAGCATATTCGTGCTTCCGGTATTGGCTGCATACGTGCCGCCGGTTTGATTCCAATTGCCGCCGATGTTAAAGGCACAGCCTGTGCTCGTTCCGCCACAGTATTGAAATGATCCTCCCTCCAAAATAAAATCGCCCGCAAGATTCACCGATTGATTTGTCTGGCCCGAAGCAAAAAAGCGAACGATTGTCGGAGTAGCGCCGGAACTGACCATTCTGAAGTAGCCGGCAATGTTTGTGAGATTTCCCGCAAAGTTCACATTTGATGCAGTCATTCCGGGAGAGTTCCAAATGATATTCCCGTATGCTGTTCCTGCCAGAAACATCGAGGTTACCGAACCGCCGATTATGCCTGTAACTTCAATGGTCGAAGTCGGATGCCACGTCACGATGCCTGATCCGGCGGTTTTGGGAACGTTGTTGTTATTTGTTGCATGTTCGTGCCTGCTTCCGGCGCCGTACGATACTGTACCGTTGGTGGTTGTGAATGTGACGGCGGTTCCATCAAGCCGGACTGTTCCGTTTACTGTGAGTGTTCCGCTAACGGCAATGTCGGTTCCCGTGCCGTCAACAATTGTAAGCCTTACGCCGCTATTGACAACTACAGTGCCGCCCGTATTTATGGTCAGCTGGTCAACGCTCACATCCGCGATAACAGTAACTACATGCCCGCTTTGAATAGAGATACTTCCATCTGTGGAAGTCGGGGCTAAGGTTGCCGCTTCCCACTCAGTTCCATTGTAGGTTTCCCATGTTGCCGCTGAACTCCAATCACCCGTTGCCGCCGAACGAAAATCCCCGGCAGTTTGTGCTAATATCCCGCGGGCGGGAATAAGAACAAGTACAGCCACCAAATAGAATGCATGTTTCATTGCTTTTTTTCCTTTCCCCTTGAATGACAGTTGACATTTGTGTGGTGAATGACATGGCTTTCATAAATCACTTTTCTTAGAATGTTCCAGCCAATAGCCAGCGGAATAAGTTTCGGGCGGCTGTCTGATTATCGTAACCTTCCGGAAGTCTCCAGGTCCCCATATACTCGTTATAGAACCATGGATCGCCAACTGCAAACACAGCCCCTTTCCCTACCTTCGCAAATGCCATGATGACATCGTCATTCTCGGTTAGAATGGCACGGGCAGGTTCCTGAACATTGATGGTGCTGATCTCCTTGATAAACACTCTTCTGACATCTTTGAAAAGGGGATGATCGGGAAAACGATCGAATGTTGCGCCCGAAAATTCTGTAGCCGTGGCAGGATTTCGACTATCTTCGTTGAATCGTATGCCGAATCGTTGGGCTAACCCGTTGAAGTGTTCAAACTCGGCCTTCCCTTTGTCGTTACCGAACAATACCAGAACGCCACCGGCTTTCACCCAATCTGTGATTGCGTCGGCCGCGTTCCCGTCAATGAAATTCGGAAATTCGGTTTCCTGCTTCGTGTCGGGATCGACAATGATATAGATATCAGCCCGCTGAAGTGTACGTTGAGTCGGGGCTTGACACAGCGTATCAATCACGGCACCTGTTTGTGAGATTATTGTTCCAAGTATTGAAAAACCAGAATTGGCAGTATCATCCCATACATAATGATAGCGGTAACGACGCCCTTTTGAATCCTGCTTCCATTCATTGTTGCTGAAGCAGTCGAGCATAACGAGTTTTCCAACTCCGACTAATTCCTTCTGACTATCGTTCTTCATCATGCCACCGAGGGGGATGCTGAGGCGATGGATTTCCTCCGTAGCAAGCCGGGCAACTTCAGCGGCTCCAAGACTGCTGAAATGTGTATTGTCCTCTTTTCCCTCTGGCACGGCAGAGTATTTTCCGGAATCAATCCACAGAAACAACGGCTTCGTTTTCTCTACTCCAAGCTGCTCGAACAACTCATGGCTTCGCTTATGTAAGTCGATAACGGGAACAGAGAACTCTTTTCCAATCTCTCTGACAACCGCCGGATATTCACCGTGTACATCATAAAATCTCCTATTCGAATCGAATCGCCTGCGACAAACGGGCGTGATCAGGATCGGGATGGCTTGTTTGGCTTTGGAGTCGGTTATGAACTTGATCAGGTTTGCTCTGTAGTCAGTGCGGGCTTCGGCGTGGCGGACGGGGTCTTCTTTCTTGGCGTCGTTCTGTCCAAACTGAATCATGACGTAATCACCTTGTTGCAACTGCTGCATGACAGCCTGCCAACGACCTTCATCGATGAAGCTCTTTGTGCTCCGCCCGTTCCGTGCGTGATTCTGAACGACTGCCTGATCTGTAAACGCCAGACTAAACATCTGACCCCATCCGCGTTCGGGATTCCCGATAAGTTCCTTTTCGGCCATGGTGGAATCGCCTATAAGGTAGATTTGAGGCGAAGAACTCATGCCAGCGAGCATGAGAAGGGCCAAACAAACAATGATTACCACACTTCGGAACTTCATGGTTTACTTCATCGGTAACTGTAAAACGCTGAAGAATTCAAATCTCTATCATCATCCTAAGCAAGAGCTACGACAACAACCTATCAGCTGAACGCAGCAGTCGGGTCTATGCAGGCTTCAGTTTCACGACCTTCTCTCCACTTGGAATAACCTGCGCCCTTCGCTCAATGCATGTCTCCCGGAGGACGAGTTGAGTTGGCAGTATTACATGGTGCTCGCGTGAAACATCCGGTTGAGCGAGACATTCAAGCATAATCTGCACAGCGCGAGCACCCAGGTCACAAGCCGGCTGACGAACAACGCTCAGTGCAGGTGAAATAAACTCTCCTACATCTGTATCGCCAAAACAGATTAGGTCGAAATCATCAGGGATGCGCACTCCCAATTCTTTGGCTGCTTTATAGATTCCAAGGGCTACAGGATATGTTGCCGCAAAGATGAACTCGGGCAATGGCCCCTTGTTAAGGAGTATCTTGAATCCGTTGTAGCCGTCCCCAGCGCCGTAGCCGCCATGAATAATCCACTCCTTGTTCATGGGGAGATTGTGCTGATTCAATGCATGCTCAAAGCCGGTCAATCGGTTGCGGCCGATGTTAATGGTCGGGTCGCCGCCGACAAATCCGAGTTTCCGATAGCCGATTTTTATGGCATGATCAACCGCATGGAATACACCTTCACGGTCATCAACCAGGACACTGCTGAATCCCGGCAGCGGAGGCTCAAGCCGTCGATCAACGAACAGTAACGGTATGCCGCTTTTCCGAATAATGTGAAAAATCTCCGGGTCCTTCGTCTGCTGAGTAATGGAAATGATGATCCCGTCAACGCGCATCGCAAGAAGCGTTTGCAAGTGTTTTCGTTCCCGCTCGGCATTTTCCTGCGACACTGTCAGGATCGTTTCGTACCGGTTCTCGAATGCTGCGTTGTACACGCCTTCGATCAACGAGCCAAAGAAATAATGTGCTATCTTGGGAACAACAAGCCCGATCATATGTGAGCGGCGGGAAGAGAGATTTCTCGCCATGATGTTGGGTGTATACCCCAGTTCGTTGGCAATCTTTCTCACTTTACTTGTTGTCTCATCCGAAATATCCGGATGCCCCCGGAGCGCCTTAGATACAGTCACTCGCGATACCTTCAGGCGCTTCGCTATATCATCAAGCGTAACATGAGACCTGCGTTTCAAGCAATCCTCGTTGGTAGTGAAACATCTGTGCTGAACATGACAATCATTGTCTTTTCGCCCTCTCTAACTCTATTGCAGCAAGCAGAAATGGTCCGTAGCCTTTAATGTCGTTCGATCGTTGTGCTTCACTTGTGTAGTAGGCAAAGGTTCCATCGCGGTAGGGCTTCCCGCCCAATCCCGCTCCCTTGATAGTGTTGTGCAGGTCAACGAACCCGTTAGCATCAACTGTGACGTGGCGGCTGCAGATAGCCTCGAACGATCGACCGGCTTCCTGACCGTATTCTTTCGGCAGATAACCGAGTCGAGCACCTTTTGCGAGCGCGTAGGTAAACATTCCAGCTGAAGAAGATTCGAGATAGTTGCCCTCTCTTGACCCCTGATCAAGAATAAGATACCAGAGATGTGACGAAGTATCGCGCCACTTGAGCAGGCCGTTTGCCACATCATTCAGAATGGCAATGAGATTTGCTCGCTTGGAATGCTCGGCAGGAAAATAATCAAGAACATCCACTAACCCCATGACATACCAGCCCATCGCTCTGCCCCAGAAACTTGGCGAACATCCGGTTTTTGAATCGGCCCATGGCATTTGACGGCTTTCATCCCACGCATGATAGTACAGACCGGTCAGAGAGTCCCTTGTATGTTGAGCTATCCAGATAAACTGGTTTGCTATATCGTCAAACAGTTCAGATTCACCGTACGTCGAGGCATACATTGCTACAAAGGGTTGAGCCATGTACAGGCCGTCCAGCCACATCTGGTTGGGATAGATTTTCTTGTGCCAGTACCCTCCTTCATTCGTACGAGGATGCTCCCGCAACTGCAGACGCAACGTGTCGGCCGCGTAACGGAAGCGGGCATCTTTCGTCTCGTCATAGGTTCTCAGTAACGCCCGTCCCGGCGCAACAAGATCGATGTTGTAGTCGGTTCGTTTGTACGTCTTGATCCGGCCATCCGAGTCAATGTACTGCAGAAGGTTCTGATGGATGAAATCAAAATACTTCTTCTCACCGGTGTGGAGAGAGGTTTGATACAGGGCCCAGAGAATAAGGCCCTGTTCATAATTCCACTTTGTTTCTGTGAATCCAGTATCGTACGTGACGGCACCGGGGTGTCGAAGCACGAACGAATCCGCAATCCTGACGGACCACGGCTTGTCAGTCGGGATTCTCTGTGATGCCGGACCGTTGCCGCAAGCCGGCAGCAAGAGGACTCCGGCAAACAAACCGAGTATGCTGAATTTGTGTATGCGAGTTCTTGACATTACTCTTTACATTCGGCTCAATTATTTGAGCAGTACCATTCTTCTGCTTTCCACAAGATCGCCGGACTGAACACGGTAAATATAGACACCCGAGCTGAGATTCGTCGCATCAAACGTCAGTGTATGCGTGCCGGCTTGTTTCTTTCCCTCAAACAGCGTCGCAACCTTCTGGCCGATCAGGTTGAAGATTCTGATGCTGACCTGTGATTCCCGCGGAAGTCCGAATCGAATGGCGGTTGATGGATTAAACGGGTTCGGGTAGTTCTGCTCCACAAAGAATGACTGCGGAATTGTCCCATCGTTCCCAACCGAAGTGACGAGCAAACTGCCACCCTCAAACGAAATCGAACCGGAAGGTCCCAACGTAAACGGTACTGTATTGTTGAACACGCCCGCCATCAACCGGAGCACTCCGTTGATTGTTGTCGGCTGTGTGAGCGCCACGCCCGCTGCGTTGTTGATGACAAGATTGTTCACGGTTGTCGGCATCTGCGTGCTTGTGACTTGCGCGACCGAGCCGTTGAATGTGTAGTTCCCCTCCGCACTGAATGAATTGCCGCCGCCGTTGCTCGCCCCCGTGCACAAAATGGCGCCAGCAAGACCGTCTGCGTGACCTGTTGCAACGGTACCACCGGCAACGACAATGAAGCTGCCGGTATTGAAAGAGGTGATTACGGATGTACCAAGATTTACCGTAGAGCCGGCAGCTACTTCCATCGTGAAGTGGCCGGTTCCCGTGCCGTATTGCACATTCGTCAGAGAGACGTCGTGCGTTCCGTTACCGGCAAAAGTCATCTTGTTAATTCTGGTTGCGCCCGAGTTTTGCAGCGTTGCGTTCGAAACCGTGAAGTCGCCGTAAAGATTGAACGTCACGTCGGGGGCGCTTCCCCGGCTCACGCTGAAGTTTCCGCCTGTTACGGTGATATTGCCAAGAACATTCACGACAATTGTCGCGGCGGAACTGGAACCATTTGTCGAGAACTGCCCGCCTCTGACAATAATGTCTCCGTTGATGTTGATGGGTGTGAGAATTGCTGCGGGGCTCGTCAATTGAACCCTGACCGACCCGGTTGCGTCTACTTCAAAATTCCCGTGAATTGTATTTCCGCCCGTCAGGCCCAGATCCACGTTGGCGGTTTGCCCGGTACAATTCCATAAAAAGTGATGGAAATCCTGATTCAAATTGTTCGGTTTTGAGCCGCTGATGTACCCCGTTACCTTGCATATCGATCCTGCTGCCCACGTTGCTTCGGGAATTGAGCCGTTGTTCTGCGCATGATCGTACATTCCCCCGTCGGCAAATGTCAGACTCGGGGCACCGCCTATCTTTCCCTGGTTGACAAGCGTCCCCGAAATGGATACAGCCACATTGACGAAGATGGAATCCGTTGCGCGAATAGTGATTGTCTCCGAGCCGGTGGGCGGTACTGCGGGAAGCGACCATGCCGTACCGTTCCACCGTTCCCAGTTTCCGGCCGCGCTCCAGTTTCCGCCGGTGGTGTTACTGCGATAGTCGCCAACCGATTGGGCAAAGGTCATTCCCGTCGCACTGAACAAAAGGACGATCAAAGCAAGTATTGTTGTTCTCATGTTACACCTCCGTGAATATATTGTGGATTGAAAAAAATGTTCAATGACATGGCGAATACTACCAAGGAAATACGTACGCAACATCCGCACTGATGGCGTGACGTCCTTCGCTGTTCAAATTAACATTGCTTCCCCATACATCCTGATACTTCATCAACCCGTACTCGTACGCAATATTCAGGCGGGCCGGCCCAAACGCAAACCCCAATCCGGTTGAGTACACGGAATAGACAACCGGCTCTCCTGCAATCGGATTTCCTTCGGGTTCAAATACTTCTGCTTGCCCCCTGATACCCGCTCGCAACGTAAGCCAATCCGAAGCACGATACTCGGCACCGACCCGAAAAACGGAACTCGACAGCCACGGATTGTACGTTGTATCGGGAGAACTGTATTGTGCTGACGCGGTGGAGCGCATTTCGTACTCGAACGAAAGAAGCAACTCTTCTCTCATTTTTATCGAAAGCCCGACTGAACCTCGCCACGGCAAACGGATTTTGTCTTCGCCTGTATGCGTGAAAACAGATGAAGTGCCGCCGGTATCCACGCGTACCTGGTTTGAAAATGTACGTGTAATGGTCGTGGGCGGCTTCACAGATGCGCCGAGTGTTACGTAGTTGCCGAGATACATGGCACTGATGGTGTATTCCTGTCCGCTGTAGTCGGATGTTCCAGATTTCGTTGTCTGTCCGTACACAGAGTCGAGCCGGAAGAAGTTTGCAAAGAATGTGAGCCTGCCCCGCGCATTTCTCTGCTCGAAGTCGTCAGAGCTTCCCTTCAGGATCATTCCGCTGAAGCCTATGTGGATATTGTCGGAAAGGGATCCTGAAAGAGCCGCGCCATATCCGCGCATTCTTCCATCTCTCAACCGGATATATTGCGACCAACGGGCTTCCACGGTATTTACATTTGTCGGCAGCGGAAACGGTGACGGGCGTTGCGAGAGTATTGACGGACTGAGAACGTTGTTGTTTTGATAGTAGTTGTAGAGATTTGCGTATTCGATCGCGCCGATGCCGATTGTGAATCGCATGTCGTCGATAGAAAAGGGCACGCCGATCATCGCCTGAATCGGCAATGCCTGATTTTTGGAACGTGACCAGTTCGGGCCAATTGAATCATAGGGGCGTTGCACAGAATCACCCGGATTTCCACCGAAACGGATGATCGTCGTATCGCCATTTACAATAACCGTATCACCGTAGCGCGGGTCGGGAATGAGATGCGTCAATCCTTCCATCAACAGACTGAAGTTTGAATAGTATTTGAGCGGTGCGTATTGTTGGATTTGCTTCATCGAAGAATGGCGCTGAACCCCGCCGAGTGAAATCTGAAATCCCTCAAGCGTCTGAAGCGAAGCCGGATTGGCGAACATCAAACCCAACTCATTAACACGGCCAAGCGTGATACCACCCGAGGCCCGTGACGCTGCCGATTGCATCGTTCGCTGGTCAAGTCCCTGAATCGTCAGCGGTACATCATATCCTTGAGCAATACAAAACTGCGACAGCAGCAGGCAAACCCCAATTGATGCCACAATGTGCGTGTGTCGGTGTGTCATTGCAGTTCTGCTCCTAAACTGAAACGCTGTACATTGCCGAGGTACGTACCCAATGTTCCGTAGCTGTAGTCAACTGAAAGGCGAACAGATCCCAGAGTATGCTTGAGGCCCGCTCCGAGCGTAAGTCCTTCCGTGTCATAATTGAATTTATAGCCGGCGCGGAGCGCAAACGTCTCCGCGTATTCATACTCCATCCCGACGTGCTGTTGCTGCGCGTAATCATTGGGTTGGAAGAGATCGAATGCGATGCTCAGCCGATTCTCTTCCGTGTTGAAAAAGAGTGCGTCGCGGCCGATGACATTAGCCGCCGTGCCGAGCCGGAACAGAAGCGGAACGGCGCTGCTTTCGTTTGCATAGGTAATTTCAGCTCCGAAATTCTGGACGGACGCGGCTATTTGAATCGAGCGGAAGCCTGTGTTGTACCGGACTCCGAAATCGAACAGTAATCCGTTTCCCCATGTTTTGACTTCCCGCGAAGCATAACTGCCTCCCTGTGGAACAAGCGCAGTGACCATGCGTCCGTTGTACAGCGATTCGTGTGCGTACTTGATGCTGATACCCGTCGAGAATCGATCGGTCAGGCTGCGGGCATAGGTTACACCGACCAAGTAGCTGAACGGCCTGAATGTTCTTCCTGTAAAGCCGGGAAAATCAGGGTCCCAGTATTCGGCCAGCGTGCTTGTTTCCTCGAATACTCCGTAGTCAACATACTGCACCTGAACACCCACCGCCCCGATTCCCCCCAGCGGAAACGCATAGGAGAGCGCCCCCTGCTGCGCATCGAATATCCAGTTGATGTATGTGGAGGAGAAATCGTGAGTCTGCGTGAGAGCAAGTCCGCTCGGATTCCAGAAGACGGCCTCGGCTCCGGTGGCCAAAGCGCTGTAGGCATCACCCAGCGCCGTTGCGCGGGCGGAAGGCATGACTTTCAGGAACTGCATTGATGTAGTACCCACTTTCTGGGCATAACCGGCAACAGAAAGCACGCAGACCATAGACATCAACCAGACACATTTCGTAAGACATTTCATGACTCTCATTTCCTCAATGAACAATCACAAACTTACCATTCGTCCTCGCGCCGGACTCATCTTCCACAACAAAATAGTACACTCCCGACGCAATCAACTGGTTGTTGCGGGAAATCTGGAAGTACGCTTCTCCGAAACTTCCGTCGTGCTCGATCGTTTGCACAAGCTGTCCGCTATATGAGTAGATGCGAATCGTGCAGCGGGCCGTCAACCCGCGGAATTTTATCCTGTCCGCTACGTCGCCGCGGGCATCGAAACCGCCTTCGGGATTGGTGACGAACAAGGGATTCGGGACGACATACACTTTGGAGAGCTTCGCAACCGGCGGGGCCTGCGTAAGATGCGCACGCATATTCGTCATCCCGCTCCTTCCACCCGACGAATCCACGGAAACAACAGCATAGTAGTAGTAGGATCCTTCAACACTGTTCGTGTCGAGCATAGTATAGATGGAATCTTCAAAGAAGCGCTGGTCGCTCCGGTGGATCGTATCCATCACGGCCCAGGGGCCCAACGGGCTTGTCGCTCTCATTGCAAGATAGTACATGAAGGACGCCCGCAACCGGCCGTTGGCATGTGCGTTGGTGAAATCCTCGACGTACGGATACCAAACAAGTTTGTTGTATGCCGAGCGAGTATCTTCGACGCGCAATGCAGGAGCAGGCACCGGAATGGGAACGGTGTTGTAGTAGCCACGGCCTTTTCGTTGACGCAACATCGTCTGCGTGGAATCGGCCGGCTCATACTGCAGAGAATCATACTTCGCAAGCGGCAGGCCCGTGTACATTTCAATTGCCCGATCGGCAACATCTCGAATGGAAACCACTCCCGGCGTCACGTACCACGGCAGGGGATTGTTCTGAAGATATGTGCTTCCGATGTACGGTTTCGGGCCGAGAAACGGATATTGAAGCGTGTCGTACCAGCTTGGAATCGGGCAGAAATATGTTCCCGCATCAACGCCCGCCCTGATGTTTCCTCCCAAATCCGAATAGATGCGATCACCGGCAACACCGGGACCGTATCCCACAACATCGGCAACAGCAAATCGAATCGTCTCGCCCGGAGGAAGGGTGAACGGGAAGAACCCGTACATATGAACCACCGGTTGGTACCACGACAAGTTCGTCGAGCCTCTTGTCCGTCCTTTCCAGTACGTCCAGTTCGCGGGATCAAACGGAATCAACTGATTGCGGAAACGCAGCGAGTCGCTCGTTCCCTGGAACACACCCGTTCGTCGTTGTTGCAAGGGATCCAGCGTAGGTTGGTTTTTCGTTGCCGGAAGATTGCCATTCTCGTAACGCAGCATAAACGGCTGCTTGATTTTGTTGTTGATATCGAATGCACCGGAGCTGTCGCCGTTTGTCAGCCAGATTTGTTGTGTTTCATTCTTGCGCGCAACACGCTCGTAATCATAGTACAGCATCATCATTCCGGCTGCTTGCGGTGAATTCAATCCGCCTCTGTCGCCCGGTTGCGACCATTGATTGAAGAATGCAGTATCGGGCCTGCCTTCCCGGTCATGATTGTAGGTCATCCATCTCTTTAAATCGAAGCGTCCGAATTGATTCCCTTCACCGTTCTGGCCGCGGTAGTCGCCTTCGCCCCACCGGTTGTACGTCCGCTGGTAGCCGAACATCGAGGGGCCAAGAGCATACGTCCACACCGCCGATAAATCCTTGATCGTATCTGCCGTGGTGTTCTCCAATTCATATTCATAAATGATAAAACTGTCGTACCCCGGAAAACTCCAGGTACGACTCGTTCGCGTCACGACAATGCCAAGCTGTTGCGTCCCCCATTTTGCAACAATTCGTTCTTCCGCTTCATCGGGATTGTACGCAAGGTTGATGCGACCATTTTCAAGAATAGGGTAGTTTTCGATTCTCTCAATAGAAATCGGGCTTACACCGAGCAGTGTTGTTGCATTTCCGTTGGCATCGGAAACAGCGCCGCAATACACATACTGACGACCCGAAGGACGAGTTCCGGCAAGCCACAGCCCGCCGCCGAACGCATTGTGCTGTCCCCGGTAGTTGACGCGATTAAGAATCATGGACGAATTCGGCGGCCACTCCATCGAAGAGAATCCGGGAAGAATGCTTCCTACACCATTATCGTACACTCTGCCAAGTTCGCCGGTATTGTACACTGTGTGATGGAGCATTCCGCGCCGGTGGGTCCGATAATCCCTCTGCGGGAAGGCAGTCGAGACGACACAGAAAATGAGAATGAAAAAGATGAAACGATGCATAGAACCTTTTCCTACAATTGCCGGGCGATCATAAATCAACCGCCAATCCAAAACTGAACGCCCTCGGCGCATTTGAATAAATCAGGAAAGACTGATCGACTGCAAACGGCCCTTGTTTCTCCGTATCCCACCAGTACCGGATTCCATGTTTCGGATCATTGATGCCGTACTTTTCGTACGCGGCAATTCTCGGATTCGGGGTGGAAAGTGATCCGGTCTGGAAGATGTAGTCGTAATTCAGAATCTTGTTATTGAAAAGATTGAATACTTCAATATAGAATGTCGCATTCGTGCCGAAGAAACTTCGTACTCTCTTTGAGAGCTTCACGTTTGTGTTGTACTCGCCCGGCGTTCTCGCCCCGTTGATAAACGTCGGATTCGACGGCGATGTATACGGACGGCCGCTGCGCGCAAATGAGCTGACGGAAAGAACCGCATCGGCAAAAGGCCGGATGCCGAAGATTTCCGGTCCCCATTCATCACTTGTCGCATACCCCACATTCACCACCAGATTGTGAGTCCGGTCGAAATCGAGTCTGATATCCCGAATGGGAACATTTGTCAAATCAGAGTAGATCTCTCCGGTAGTCTGGTCGATTGTGAAGGCCGGGGTTGCGTTGGAAACTGTTGCACTCTTTCCCGTTGCCACGCTATAGTGATAGTTGATCGAACCTGTCAAATCGCCGCGGCGTTTGTTCAAAGCAAGTCTGAACCCGCGAATATCCGCGTAATCCCTGTTGAAGAATGTCGAATACGTCGCCCCTCCTCCGGAGAAAGTAGCCTGTTGTACAAGGTTCTTCACATCTTTATAGTATCCGCTGAGATCAATCGTAAAGCCATCGCCCAACCCTTGCGTCACACCGATGTCGTAGCTGTTCGTTGTTTCCGGCTCGAGTCGCGGATTTCCGAGAATGATGGGCGAACCGTAGCCCTGCGTTACGCGACTCGCAACCACATATTGGAATGACGGTCGCTGCATAAACGAGCCATAGTTGAGATGAAACACCGTATTCACCGAAATGGGGAACGATATTCCGGCCCTTGGCTGCAACCGGCCGAGAATCGGGGCTTTCTGTCGTGGAGCATTTTCGGGATGAAATATGCCGAGCGAATCGGCCATGAGATATGGTGAGAATTGGTTCGTGAAGTGATCGCTTGCTGAATTCCAAAGGTCAAAGCGAATTCCGAGGTTCGCAATCAACCCTTCGAACTCCATCTTATCCTGAACATATACGGCCCCTTCAAACGGCGTAGCCCTGTAATCCTGCTTTGCCGCAATACCGGCATACACATTGAAAACGTTCGACACATCAATCTTGTAGGAATTGGCCTGAATGCCCGCAGTAACAAGATGGGAGTTGGTGATCTGGCTGGTTATAGCTCCGTCCAGAGAAACTGTTTGCGTTAACTCGTTTCTGAATGCGTCTCTTCCCCCTTGGTATTGGATTTTGTCGGGAGAGTTGTTGTTCACTACCGGGAGAATCGTGCTCCAGCGGATTTCATTATTCAAGACGAGAGAATCCGAAACCGAATACGGGGCAGGAGTAGAGCCAAGCTGTGTCCGGGTTCTGAGTGTGCTGAGTTTGATTTCGTAAAAAGTGCTGTTGCTGAGGGCTTCTGTAAAGCGGCCACCAACCTGGAGATTCGTTCGATCTTGATAGTTGATTGCGGTAATCCGATCCCACAACCAGCTTTCATATCCCGTATAGTTGTTGATACTCGGGAACACATTGTTGTTCTCTTGAGTGAAACCTCCGCTAAAACGGAGGGTTGCCGCACCCGGAAGATCGATGGCAATATTTCCCATTACTTGCTTTTGGGTATTCGGATTCTCCGTGGGAAAGACAGGCCACTCATTGTTCGTTCGAAGGGCGACGAACAGCCGCAAGTTCTTGTCAATCGGACCTCCGGTCCCCACTTCGGCCGAGAAATCCATATCGCGTCCGTAGTTCCTATACAAATCACGTCGGGTTTGGACTTTCCAGAGCGTACGGGCAACCGCAAGTTGAACAGCAGGATCTCTTGCATAGGCGTTTGGTAATCCTGAACCCATCGAGCCGACATACGAGCCGCCACTCTGTGATTCAGGATCTCCTTGAAGCCATATATCGCTTCCGAGCAAAATCGCAAGATAGGGATTAGCTCCCGGATCATAAGCGCTGGGTCCAAAATGCTTTCTTCCGGGCGCCCGTGTTCGGGTCTCAATGCGCGTACTCCACTTGTCCGATTTCCCTTCCTTCATCGAGATATTGACAACACCGGATTGAGCATTGCCGTATTGAGCGCCGAATCCGCTCGTGATTACTTCCACTTCCTCGACCGCGCTCATAATTGGCAGAAACGCGCTTGTGTTATCGAGCGGATTTACAATCCCCATCCCTTGCAGGGTATAATACTCCTCACCCGCTCGCCCGCCTCTGAAGTGTCCGTCTGTTACGTCGGCAGCTAACATCAACACGTCACCAACGTCACGTATTCCCGCCAGCGTCTGCACTTCCTCCGAACGAACAATCGCGCTTGTGGATGTCTTCTCCTTCTCAACATCCGGCCGGGTTGCCTGAACAATCACCTCCTGTTGAGCCAGCGCCGTTGATCGAAGTGAGAAATCAGCAACAGTTGTCCGGCCAGCGTTGACAATTGCATCACGTTGAATGACTCTTTGATAACCCACCATTGAAGCCTGAATATCGTATTTGCCCGGAGGGATATTCAAAATGAAGAAGGAACCCTCAAGATCGGTCGAGGCTCCAAATGTTGTTCCTACGAGGTGGACGTTGCAGCCGATCAGAAGTTCGCCCGTTTCAGCATCTTTCACAACGCCTGAGATTTTGCCGACGTTTTGTGCATGAAGTGTGGTAATAGTTGCAGAACAGGCTATGATGATGATTCCCCGCCATAAAGAACAGCTATGCAAGGCAAATGCTCCGGTGTTTCTGACTTGACCAGTCCTTCGAGAGAAGAACTTCATCATAACCTCCTGACATACGTTACTACATCACTCAGCAGTTTGATTTGGCAGCGGGTTTTCGAATTATCACAGTTCCGAGCTACTCAATTTGTGGGACTGGGTCTTTCGTTGAGCAAGTGCTTGATGGTACCGAACGGAACAGACGAAGAGCAACAAGTGACTTAATCGTTTACTTTATCGCTAACACAAGTTAGCAAATCCTGAAACCTTTGTCAAGTAAAAAAGGAAAAATCTAACTCTTCTCTTAAGTTAATGTCCCAAGAAGTCTTGAAAGCACAGACTATTTTAGCCATCTTGCACTCTGGAAAACGACATGAATTTGCTTTTCAAGATGAATAAAACCCTATTTCTTTCTTTTTTAATCCAGACCAGCCTGTTGACTGTGGCGCACGCTCAACCCTTTGCCAGACAGGTCGAGCCTTTCCCGGTGACAGCGGGGAGCGACCCAATCGCACTCCCCTTTACGGGCGGAATAAACTCCCCCCTTCATCAGTTTGTGGATATTGACGGAGACGGAGACCTTGACTTGTTTGTGTTCGATAATGATCTCGGAATGGACTTCTATCGGAACGAAGGAACGCTATTTATACCGCGGTACGCGCTGCGCAACGACCTTGTATCGATTCCCGGGTTTTTCATCTGGTTCCGGTTTGTAGATTTTGACGGAGATGGGAGAATAGACCTGTGCACCGAGGACTCGACATTTCAGGGAATTCGTGTGTTCAAGAATACCGGGACTTCTGCTTCACCCGAATTCTCCGAGATTATTCCAACAATAAAGGACACATCAGGGGCTGACGTCTATACAGGAGGCAACAGCATTCCCGTCTTCATTGATATTGATGGAGATGGGGATTTCGACATTATTTCGGCGAATGCCTCAGGCACAGTAAACCTCTATCGAAATGTGGGAACTCCAACACTGCCCCGGTATGCCTTCACATCGGGGAATTGGGAGAACATTCTCATCTTCGGAGATACGTGCACAACAACCCTGGCTGCTGTCCAATCGCCTGCGCATGGTGCCGCCGCCTATTCATTTGCCGATATTGATGGAGATGGCGATTACGATATGTTCATCGGTGACCTGTTTTCGGTCGGCGTATTTCACATCCAAAATACAGGCACTCCGCTGCTGCCGCAGATGCAATGTGCAACCGCTTTCTTTCCGCAGAATGAACCTGTACACACAGGCGGATTTAATCAAACCTCATTTGTTGATATTGATGGCGACGGTGATCTTGACATGTTCGTCGGAACGCTCGCAGGAATCGTGCAGCGGGACGGCTTCATCTTCTATCGCAACAACGGCTCGCCAACATCGCCGTTGCTGCAGCGAGTCACCAACAATTTTATCTCCACAATTGATGTGGGCATGAATGCCAATACTGAGTTCACTGATATCGATGGCGATGGAGATCAGGATATGTTCGTCGGAAACTTGCTCGGTGAGCTCACGTTCTTCAGAAACACCGGAACGGCAACCTTGCCATCCTTCATGCTTGTTGACTCATTCTATGTTCGCGTGACAAACGGATACTACCTCGCCCCTGCATTCGTGGATATCGACAATGATGGTGATGTGGATCTGTTCACAGGCATGTTCGACGGAACGCTGAAGTTCTTCAGAAACAACGGCACGCCGCAAAATCCCCAACTCGTTCAATCCCCGTTCGTCACAGATACAATTGATGTGGGCAATATAGCCGCACCGGCTTTTGTGGACATTGACGGCGATGGTGACATGGATCTGTTTATCGGATCGCAGAACGGCACAATCAGATTCTATCGCAATATTGGATCGGCGTCAACATTCATTCCCCAACTCGACACTCCGTCCTTTCTCAACATTGCCCTTGGTCCGAACATGAATGTCACTCCGACGTTTTGCGATATCGATGGCGACGGGGATGTTGACCTGTTCTTCGGCGCTGAAGATGGTCGAGTGGAATTCTATGAAAACATCGGCTCCGCCACCAATCCTCAATTCGTCCAACGAACCAGTTCGTTCGGCAACACGGCACAAACACAGGAATCAGTACCTCATTTTGTTGACATCGACGGGGATGGAGATCCGGACCTGTTTGTCGGTACGAGAAAGGGCGGGATTCATTTCTACAGAAATAACAGGTTTAGTACCGCGGTGGAGGAGTACCATCCGCCGCTTAGGACTGAGCTTGTGCAGAACTATCCAAATCCCTTCAATGCAACCACTACTGTTTCCTTTAGCGTAGAAATCCAATCGAAAATAACCTTGGATGTGTATAACATCCTTGGGCAGAAGGTGGCAACACTTGTCAATGAATCACTGTTGCCCGGATCATATTCAGTACCGTGGGATGCAAACGGCTTTCCCAGCGGTGTCTATGTCTATACACTTGCAACATCCATAGGCACGTTTTCGAAACGAATGATTTTATTGAAATAGGGAAACCCGTCTCGACACCAGAACAAACAGCGCTAAGATTGTCATTTTCCGATCATAAGGTTATATTACTCACAAATCGATTGACATCTACCAACGGTCAACATATCTTCCACGCGGTGCTCACGTCATGTACAGGCAAACCGTAGACAGAATTATCAGCGAGATTCTTCAAGAGAAACTCAAAGGTCAGGGGGCCCATCTCTGCTGCAAGGATGGTATCTGCTCGGACAATCTTTGCGTCATTCATAACAAAGAGGGCGTACGAGCAATTGTGAACGGTGGCGCAGCACGCATTACATCAGGAGTAGGAGTCGATGCAGCTGGGGGAGTTGAAGCCGACCTTGCCGGAATGATTGATCATACCCTTCTGAAGCCCGATGCAACCATCAGTGAAATTGAGAAGCTCTGCGACGAAGCGCGAAAGTACGGTTTCGCCAGCGTCTGTATCAATCCAGGCTATGTTTCACTCTGTGCAAAACTTCTTCGCAGCACCGACGTAAAGGTGTGTACAGTAATCGGCTTTCCCCTCGGGGCAACACTTACAGCGGTAAAGGCATTCGAGACAGAACATGCCATCCGCAACGGCGCCGGTGAGGTGGATATGGTAATTAATGTCGGCATGTTGAAATCCGAGCAGTATGATTATGTGGAGAATGACATTTTTGCGGTTGTCAGCACGGCAAAACGGTACCGCGTTCTCAGTAAAGTCATACTCGAAACAGGGATGCTCGCCGATGAAGAGAAAGTGAAGGGTTGTGTGCTGGCAAAACGCGCAGGTGCCGACTTTGTCAAGACTTCCACCGGGTTTGGCAAGGGAGGAGCGACGGTCGGAGATATTGCCTTGATGCGAAGAGTTGTCGGCTCCGCAATGGGCGTGAAGGCCTCCGGCGGTGTCCGAAGCCGGGAGGATGCGCTCGCGATGGTTGCCTACGGTGCCGATAGAATCGGCGCCAGCGCAAGCGTGAAGATTGTCGGTGCAGAGGTAGCATCCGAGCCGGCAGTCGCGTCGAAAGGATATTGAGTTGATTCGCATTTCCATCGGTTCATTACTGTTCGGTCTCGCTCTGCTCGTAGTGAGTTGCCGGAGTACAGATACGCGCTGGCTTGAGGAAAGACCCGAACCACCCGCTCAAGACGAGCAAACAACATTCGTGACTCAAACCGACACGGTAACGGCTCTAGGGGCAGAACAAGCCGCAGCACCATCGACACCGCATGGTTCCATACCGGTACGCTTCACCGTGCAAATCGGCTCGTACCGGAATTCCCGTTATGCAAGTGAAGTACAAATACTAGCCCGAGAGCGCTTCAGTCTGCCTGTTGTGAATGACTACAACACAACGCGGAGACTTTATCAAATTCGAATCGGTTTCTTTGAGACAGACAAACATGCTGCGGAGTTCCTTACCAGATTGCGGACGGAATACCCGTATGATTACAAAGACGCCTGGATAGTTCAGATCGGGAAATGACGACCAAACTCATTCCAACCATTGTTGTGTTTTCCATTCTCGCAGGATGCGCCGGTTCGCAACAGGCCGACAAATCCTCAGACACTTCTGCTGCCACCGAGCTTCAGAGGTATGAAGAGGATTTTCGCCCGTCGGAATACGATAAGGATGCAGGCAGGTTGTTTTCAGAACTTCGCGAGGAGAAAGAGGGGAAGCAGAGTTCGTTGGAATCCGCGACACTCGAGCCAGCCGTAGTTGTGCAAGGCTACCGCGTTCAGCTTCTTGCAACGCCGGAAATTGATGAGGCAAACATAGCCAAAGCCCAGGCAGAGGCCGCGTTTCCCGGTGAGTGGTTCTATATCGCCTTTGATCCGCCCACCTACAAACTTCGTGCGGGAAACTTCCTTACCCGTGCAGAAGCCGAAGCATATTCACGAGTACTTGTCGAGAAGGGCTACGCTGACGCGTGGATTGTTCCCGACCGGGTCATGAAGAACATCCGGCCCAGACCTGCAGAGGCGCAACCCGAATAGCGAACGCCCCCTACGGTTTCGTATTGTGCTTGAAGTTGATGTACACCCCTTCCACACTCCATCGCGCCCGCACTTTCACAGTATCTTGATAGACGGCAAAACGTTCCGCAGGCTGAAACGGAAACGGCCTTCCATATGAATATGAACCTGAAGAATCGCTGTCACGAAATGCTTGTATCGTGTAAAGACCTTCCGGCAAATGTTCAAACTTGAATTTTCCCGGCTCCGACAAATGGAGGGTTCTCGTCACCGGAGGAGTGATAGCAACTCTTGACGTACTCAACACCACATCGCCGCGATTCTTTGCCGTATCAGAATCCACAACATATCCCTCGATTGTTCCTGTTGTTGCCAGATTGAGTGTTTGAAACCTGATGACGAGCACAGAATCCTTGTAGCTGTTGCCCGCATAGTCCATAACCGAGTCCATTACCGCACGAATTGTGTACCATGAGTGTGAACGAAGCGGGCGATCGGGAGAAAGTAAAACGCTCGACTCTGTGACCCACTTAAGACCGCTTGCAACACGGG
>JAHBUR010000045.1 GCA_019637975.1 Bacteroidota bacterium
GGTATTCTTCCGGGTGAGGGTACGCGATACCGACGGCAACTACTCGGTCTGGTCGGACACGTTTCGATCTGCAACAACTACAAACGCCGTCTTCCCGGCACAAGCCGACCATCTCCCCGTCCGGTACGAGCTTCGCCCGAATTATCCGAACCCGTTCAATCCCTCGACAGTCATAACATACGCGGTTCCCGCTGCATCTCATATCAGGGTAACGGTGTTCGATGTGTTGGGACGTGAAGTACGATTGCTTGTGCATGGCTCGGTTCAAGCCGGGCTGCACACCACATTCTGGGACGGGAGGAACGAGAACGGCGGGGATGCGGCAAGCGGCATCTACTTCTGCCGAATGGATGTACTCTCAGGAGAAATCAGGAACGAAAAACCCGCTTCATTACTCGTGAAAATGTTGTTGACAAAATAAACACCCCGCCTTAAGCCCTTTTTGTTCTGCAGGGCGATTTTCATATCTTTGATCACCTTAAACGGTTCGTGTCGTTTCATCACTCACGCAATGAAGTCTCTGATCGTTCTCATTCTTCTGTTCGCGCCTCTTTCGGCGGTCGACGGACAAGTGTCGAAAACTGCAGGAAAGAATATCTCCGGCGTCATGATGTCGGGAGAAGAACTTGTCTATGAAGTAAGCTGGACATTCTTCAAGTTGGGGAAGATCCGCGTTCTTGCCCTTCCTCCCTCGGTCGAGAACCCTGCCGTCGTGTACAGTTCAATCGCCTATTCGGATTCCTACACACTGCCGTTTGTAAATTTCCACGCTATCTCAACATCCGAAATGGATTCAACGTTGTTCTCCGAAGGAGCATCGCTGTTTGAGAAGAAAGACGACCGATGGTACAGGCAGTTGTACTTCTTCACTCCCTCGACGAGAACATACGTCACCGAACATGCTTTCATCAAAGACCCGCAATCGCAACAGCCGCTGCAACCGATGACGTACGATACGCTTCAGCTAACGTACGACCGGTTTCAGGACGGAACATCGATTCTCTATTTCGCCCGCGCCTATGTTCATACGCAGCGCGCCATTGCCGTGCCGATACTTGTCCGCGGAAAAGCCGGCAAGACAAACTTCTACTTTCCCGCGGAACGGACAACGGAAAAAATTGATGCCGTCGATTACCCGATCCGGGTGGTAGAATTTGAAGGAAAGGCCGAATTTGAGGGGATTTTCGGACTAACGGGCGACTTCACAGGCTGGTTTTCCGACGACGAAGCTGCGGTTCCCATTAAAGCAAAAATGAAGGTGATTCTCGGAAGCATCACCATCGAATTGAAAGAATGGAAACGGCCCGGCTGGACGCCGCCGCGTGCCGACTAAGCACGACAGGCGTTTGACCTGTGTCTTGCTTCTACACCCCTCCCGTTCTTACATTCTCCACGGTCAGAAGTTTCGGGGGATTCCGGTCAGCGGCACACATCATCAAAACAATCACGTAGGTACTTTTTGAGAAAGCTTCTTCTCTCTTTGTTCATCGCAATCTTGTATCTGCCCCCGGCATTTGCACAAGCAGGCTCCGGGCAAGGGGATTCATACAAGCAGGACATCGTTGCCGACTCGGTGATGAGTGTACAGCCGGCTACGCTTCAGATTCCTGCCGTGACGGAAACCCAACCGCCTTCCAAGGTGTCGAAGATGTTCAGCGGCTTCTGGCGGGATGAAGCACAAATCTGGACGTCGCCATTCAGAATGGATTCCGAGGATTTGTTGTGGATCGGCGGAATTGCCGCGACTACGGCGCTGCTGATCGCCATCGACGAGCCGGTGTACAAGTCGTTCCGCGATTTCAGAAACGATCACACGTGGGTTCAGAAGACGAGTCCCATTGCTACGCAATTGGGCGAATTCTATGTTCCGTATGCAATCTCCGCGTTGTATTGCCTGAAGGGACTCGCGTTTGACGATGAACATGCGTTAGATACCGGGCTTCTCTCTGTGCAGGCGATGATTCACTCGGCTGTGGTAGTTCAGCTACTCAAGCATCTGTTCGGGCGGATGCGTCCCTACGTCAGAAACGGTGAAGATGTGTGGTACGGGCCGAGGATGTTCTTCAAGAGATACAGCGGCGGGTTCTCGAGTTACGACGCGTTTCCGTCGGGACACACAATAACGGCCTTCAGTCTGGCCGCCGTTGTAGCCGAACGCAGCGAGCACACGTGGGTCAAAGCAAGCGCATATTCGCTGGCAGGACTCTGCGGCCTGTCGCGGCTTACCGAGCACGATCACTGGCTCTCCGACGTTGTGGTCGGCGCGGCAATGGGAATAGCTATCGGTAAACTTGTCGCGCGTAATTATCAGCAGGATGTTATCGTAACGCCTTCGTTCGGTTCACGCGGGCCCGGTATCAGTGTCGTGTTCAATTATTGATGGGATGTGTGAGAATGAGAAGATGTTGTTTCACACTGTTGGTTTCTTTCTTAGTCACCACGGCACACTCTTCGGGCAGTGTCGTGATCAAGGATTCGACAACGGTTGTTGCGGCGGTTGCCGATTCATTGCTTATGCCGTACCAGCCGATCAGGTCACACGATTTGAAATGGTACACGATGTTCCAGCGCATCCCCGGCGATTGGGTGACGTTCGCCAACAGGAATTTCCGCGAAGAGAAAATCCCCATCATCGGCGGCATAACGGCACTTACCGCCTTCGCCGTCTGGACTGACCAGCCTGTGTGGGAAGCATCCGACCGATGGTACAAAAGCTCGAAAACCGTGAAAAACCTGAGCGATTTCTTTGAATATTTGGGGGATGGAAAACCGCAGTTCGGGCTGGCGGCGGCATTCGGCGCGTTCGGGTATTTAGCGGAAGACGAGCGGGCACTCCGCACGGGAAGTCAGCTCGTGCAAACAATTCTCGCATGCGGAACCGTCATTCAAACTCTCAAACACATCACCGGACGCGAAAGTCCGTTCGTCTCATCGCGCATCAACGGCCGCTGGGTGTTTTTCCCCAATCAAATCGACTACCACAGAAAAGTCCCCTACTACGACGCTTTCCCTTCGGGACATATTGCGACTGCAACAGCCACCCTCACGGTGATCATGGAAAACTATCCAGAGTGGAAGCCGTGGCTTAAACCCCTTGCGTACTTCCTGATTGCCGGCATCGGCGTCGGACTCTCCAACACGGGCATTCATTGGTGGAGCGACTTCCCGCTCGGCATTGCGCTCGGCTATGAGTTCGGCATGATCGCCTCGCATCCCGAAGGCTTGCCCCTCAGCGATTCGGACGGAGATAACTCACCCCGCATGAGCCTGCTGCCGCATATCTCTCCGGTGGGACAGGGTGTGACGTTGTCGTTGAGGTTTTGAATTGGCGATCCCGACCGAAGCTTGACTTTGGAGTTGGGATTCGGTAAGCTTACCAAAGACAACAGGCCGGGCAACCAACCGGCAGACTGTTCATGAACACATCAACCCGTAGACCTTATTGATAGCAAACATAACAACAATCTATCGATATGCGAGTTTCGAATCCTTTGTCGATACGATTCTTAGAAAGACTCTCACCTTTGTTCACCCGAGTTTATGGGATGACCCTTATGAATTGCATTTTCTTTACCAAGAGATTGAACACAAATTTCGAAATTCACATGGAGAATTCAATCAGGATGTAATCGGCGCAATTCTGCAATACGTCATTGCAAAGAAGCTCTATGCTCAAGCTTGGACATTAATCGGTGAAAGCGATGCATTGTGGCGGATCTACTCACATGGTGGCACATCTGTTAGAATTGCAGTCGAAAAAGACAAAATCAAACTGTTGCAGGATGTTGAACTTGTCGAAGTCGACTACGTCGATAACTACGATGAAGTAGTAAGAACAAAGAAGGACTTTTACGGACTCATTGCTGCCAAGCGGAGAGCATTTCTCCACGAAAGGGAAGTCCGACTTGTAAAACACTACAAGTATTCAAGTGCTGACGATGCCAATGAACATTTAACTGCTTTCTTGGCACTAGGCGGCAATTTGAACCAATATTTTGAAAACATCGACGTGGAACATATAGGGGAAGAGGTCGATAGGCTAGTGAAAAGGACAAATCTCAATCTTCAAGACAAGACACAGAATGTGAGTTTTGCTGGAATTGAGAACTTTATTGACTCCGTCATGCTAAATCCACTTGCTCCTGAATGGTTGGACAAGACACTGGAGTTATTCTGCGGTAGATACGATCTACGGTACTTAGGGAAGTCAACTTTGTACAAGAAGTAAAACCAATTTGCGTATAACAAGCGGCTCCCACCGCAAGGTAAGCACGGAGGGTCTTTGACAACCCGAGCGAATGAGCGGAGTACAATCTAATTCCAACACACAAAGAAAATAAATCAATCATATCTCCCCGCGCATTCTGCGTGGCGGAGAGTTTTCGTTGCGGCACGTCCACAGTGGCGGGATTCTCGATTCGACCACGGTTTTGCTGGATAGCGCCAAAACCTGACGAATCGGGACTAGTGCCGTTCCAACAAAATGATTAAACAATGCTGAATGTTATAGTTGTTGAATTGCCACGAGCTTCAGGTCGTGGTATTGTTTTCCCTCCCGGCGAACGGGAGGGCTTTAGCCCTACTTTACGGGTGAACTGTGGGGGTTAAAACCCACAGAGATTTGGAGTTCATAGGAATCCACGAGCTAAAGCTCGTGGCAATTCAACCGTGCTCTGTATGTTCATTTAGTTGTAGAAGCACTAGTTGCGGGGCGTTAGGCATTTTTGCATAAGGAGAACATGGAGATCATCTATTTTATCATTCCTCTGTTTCCTCTTCTAATTAGATTTCTGTTCATTGGCTTGGTAGCAAGAGAGCTAGGAGAATTACTTCCGGAAGAAGAAAACGACCGTACCGAGATTAGAAGTTATATTCTTGCCTTGGCTGGATTTAGCTTCACTGCCTTGGTGGCTCTGGCTCTCTTAGAACCCACCTTGCAAAGGAATATTCAATACCCGATATATTATGTGTTCTTGAGCTTTATTTTCTATTTCTTTGCACAAAACTTGCAGGGCTACAAGAATAAAAGATGGCACGACGTCATTAGCGATGCCCTCATTGAAACTGCGTCGCTCTGCCTAATCCTGACGGTTGTAGCTTTGTTGTTAGTTACCAACCTCAATACGGTCTTTGTATATTCGGTCACAGTATTAGCTCTGTCTATGTGGCTGTTGGATTTCATAATACGACTTTGTATCCAAATTGACTACCTAGAGAACAAGGAGGCCAAAGATGGCGCAAGATGAACGACGAGACGACAACAGCGGGGCGAGCAATGATAAGAGGAAAATCAAGCTCGTGAATGAAGGAATCAACTTCCTCACATGCCCAATTCACAATATTAAACATCCTAAAGGCACGTCCTGCCCCAGGTGTGTCGCTGATAGAAGCAAAGACGGCTAGATAATGCTCGTTGGTTAATCAGAGAGAAAGGAGACAAGAATGGATGAGGAAAACAACCAGCAGGACCATGGCAACGATGATAAGAAATACCGAGGAATAAAAGGAATCACCTTCATTACTTGCCGCGTCCATGGTGTACCATATCCGAAAGGCTCAACTTGCCCTCAGTGCGATGCCGATAAACGCAAAAATGCGTAACAAACGGCTCCCACCAAAAAGTGAAGCACGGCCGGTCTTCAACAACCCAACCGAAGGACCGGAGGATAAATCAAACGCCATCGCGCAAAGCTGCCCGTACAGTCTGCTTACTTCGTGGGAGCAGACAAGCAGGCAGATTCTCCGGGAGTAATGAGTATGAAAGCAATGGTCCTCCACTCTCTCACGACTCTTGCGTCAAACCCGAAGCCCCTCTCGCTCGTCCACTTTCCTGTGCCGAAACTTCCTCTCGGAAAAATCCTTGTCAAAGTCTCGGCGTGCGGCGTATGCCATACCGAGATTGATGAGATTGAAGGAAGAACACCGCCGCCGCGCCTTCCCGTCATCCCGGGTCATCAGGTTGTCGGCAGAGTTGAAGAATCGGGGGAAGGCGTAACGATATTCAAGGTCGGGGATCGGGTCGGTGTTGCGTGGATTTTCTCGGCATGCGGAACGTGTTCCTTCTGCCGGGCGGGAAATGAAAATCTCTGTCCCGAATTCAAAGCAACAGGCCGCGATGCCAACGGCGGCTACGCGGAATACATGACGGTGCATGAAGATTTCGCCTACCCGATACCGGATGTCTTCTCCGATGCCGAAGCTGCGCCGCTGTTGTGTGCCGGAGCAATCGGCTATCGCTCGCTTCGTCTTTCACATCTCACCGACGGGCAGAAGTTGGGCCTCACTGGCTTCGGCGCGTCGGCGCATCTTGTGTTGAAGATGGTACGGCACAGATTCCCGGGGACACGCATCTACGTCTTTGCCCGCAGCGAACAGGAGCGGGCGTTCGCCAAAGAACTCGGCGCAGTCTGGACGGGTGATTCCTCCGATGCAGCCCCCGATCAACTCGATGCCATCATCGACACGACGCCCGTTTGGTCGCCGGCTGTTGATGCACTGAAGAACCTCGCTCCCGGCGGCAGACTCGTCATCAACGCCATCGGAAAGGAAGATGCCGACAAGCAACATCTTGCGCAGATTGACTACTCAACGCATCTTTGGATGGAGAAGGAAATCAAATCGGCAGCAAACGTCACGCGGCGGGATGTGAGCGAGTTTCTGCAGCTTGCCGCCGAAATCCCGATCAAGCCGGAAGTGCAGGAATATCCTCTGGAAGCTGCAAACGAAGCCTTGATGGAGTTGAAGCAGAGAAAGATTCGCGGGGCGAAGGTGTTGAGAGTCTCTTGAAGAAGATCCAACACAAAGGCACAAAGGTCACAAAGTTGATGAAAGAAAACTCTTCGTGCAGCTTCGTGCGCTTTGCGCCTTTGTGTTACATCTTTTTTCCCGGGTCAGCGAATCAGCAACGCCTTCCGCGTCAGCGTCGTTGTGCCGGTTGTGAGCCGGTAGAAATAGTGGCCGCTCGGCATCCCTCCGGCATTCCACTCCACGGAATAGCTTCCGGGACTCAATCTCTCATTCACCAATGTTGCCACGTTCCTCCCGATGAGGTCGAACACTTCAAGTCTCACCAATCCATATTCACTAATCCGAAATCCGATCATCGTCGTCGGGTTGAAGGGATTCGGATAGTTCTGCTCAAGCCGGAACTCATGCGGCACGGATGAAGCAACCTCCTTGATCTCCGTCGGCGAATCGCCGTAGGCGATGAAGAACAGAAACTGCATCTCATCGCTGCTGCGCAAACCGTAGTAAATCGGCTCGCTTGTCGGGTTGTGATAGGTGGTGACCAGCATGAGGCTGTCGCCTGCGAGAAATCGCATCGGCGTTGTGAGTGAAAGCAGCGCCGGATGTTCCCAGTCGTTGGTGTAATACAAAAGCTGTCCGTGATGCGCCCCTCCGACACCGACAACGCTGAACTCGATCATCCTCTGATGCGCATGCGCCCACATCTGGATGATGTTTGTGTTCTGATTGAACCGGAACGCCCTGCTGATCGTGGTTGTCTGAAACGGCGGCAGAAAGATGTTCGTGTTCGAGAAATTTCTCGGCGTTGCCTTGTGCACAACGGCGGCGGAGTCGATGGTATGCAGGTTCACATACACTTCGCCGATGCGCGGCCCGCTCGTTCTGTTCACCGAATGAACGTTCATGTCAAACCCTGATCCCCGCGGCAATTCCAGCGCAACGCCCGTTGGGAAATTATAGTCGACTTCCGGCGTTTGTGTTCCGACAAAAAAGCGGAAGGGGAAGAGGTTGTTCAGCTCGAAGATGGCAGGAAGATAGTTGCCGAGTGAATCGCGGATATCACGATACACATGCGGCGTCGGCGAACCGGTGCCTGTCGGGTAGTTGTACACAATCATGTGATGGCTCCCGGCGCGGTAACGGATCTGGTAGCGGTTCACGTACACATACTGCGATGTCGGGTAGGGAATGAAGTAGAGGAATTCCCGATCATGAACCTGCGCAGGCCAGATGTGGAACGGACCGAGATGAAGCTGGATGCCGCTTGCCGGAAGCGGCAGCGGCTCGAAGTTTGCGATGAACCGTGTCGTGTCATTGAAGAGATTCGTGTCCGCGCCGGCAACAATGCCCGTTTCCGGCGCGCCGCCGCTGATCCAGCGGTTGACGAACGCAAGTTCGCCCATCGTGAGAAACGGCATGCCGAGCGGCATAATAGAGCCGTACCCTTGCGGCATGTTGATGCTGTTCGGCGCGTTGATCTTGTGCCAGAAGAAACTCTTGTTGAGTCCGGGAATGCCGCCCATCGTGCTGACGCGGACGAGACTATCTTGCAGGGCGACAACATTATGCGGCGTGACGTTGATGAGTTTGCGATATGCGGAATCGGCAGTGAGCAAAAGTCCGGTTTGCACGGCGGGCGGATAACCACCGACGGCGTGGCAACCGATGCAGTAGCGGTCGAGCACGCGTTCCTGCACTGTTTGCCAGGTTGAGGGTTGAGCAAACAGCGGCAGGGAAACAAACATCAACGCAAAAATGCGTGCAACGCGCATCATGGAACTCTCCGGACTTTTCAATGAACGATGTGTCAAGATAGAAATTTGGAGGGAGAGATGGTAGGATTCTGAAATCCCGCGTACATGTCAGCAGTTGGACACGGCGGAGCCGTGTCCCTACAATCAGAAAAATGTAGTAGGGACACGCCTCTCCAAAGGAGCCCTTTGGGCAGGCGTGTCCTCTTGTTAGGCAGGATGAACTCTTTGATTTTCTCTATATCGGATTTCAGGAGGTCAAACGCGGGGAGGGGCGGGTCATCGAACCCGCCCCGCATACGACGTTATACGTTTATGCTGATTCGTACATCACGAATTTTCTTTCTCAGGTTCTCCTTCAGATCCTTCATCGAGTCCTGCAAGTCCAGCCTCATCTTGCCGAGGTTATTCTCCAATTTCAGCATCTCTTCACGGAACCTGTCATGGTCTTCCGGCGACAAAAGATCAAGGATCACATCGTCGCCGTGATGGAAGTAGTACTCGCTGACATCACGATCCCGGCTGCGTACCGTCAGCGTAAGCTTCTGCGCGCTTCCTTTTCGGAGAACTTCGACATCCGCCTTGTCGCCGCTCTTGTAATCCTCAAGAACATAATGGATATCGTCAATCCGGCGGATGCTCTCCTTGCCGATCTTGACGATCACATCCCCCGCTTTGAATCCTGCTTTCTCCGCCTCGCTGTCGCGTTTGACATTCTTGACAAGAACGCCTTTCCCATCCGGCGCGCCGAAGTACTCGCCCAATTGTTTATTAAGATTTTCGAGCGTCAGCCCGTACAATGCCGATGATCGCATAAGCGAGAGAGGCGGCTCAATACGGAAACGCGGCGGTGTGGGTACCCGCGGAATAACCGTCAGCGAGCGGGGCGCCTTGTCGATTGTCGCCTTCAGCGATTTCTTATCCCCGTCACGAAGTACCGTCACAAACACCTCTTTGCCGGGTTTGGTGCTGCGTACTTCCTCAATCAGGTCATTGCTGTCGTAGATCTTCTTGCCGTCGTACTCGGTGATAACATCGCCTTCATGGATGCCTGCTGCTTCCGCCGGACTTTCCTCCTCAACATTTCTGACGTATGCGCCATCTCTCGATTTCAAGTCCTTTTTTCTGGCAAGATTGGATGAGATATTCTCAATGGAAACGCCGAGCCAGCCCCGATCCTTCCCATCTAAATAGATGTACGTCGATTGGGTCTTTCTCTTTTCATCGCCCGGCCGGACACTGCACGCCGTGTGGGTGAGTACTACCAGCGAGATTGTAATAAGAAACAGCATACGTTTCATGATAAGCCCTCCTCTTAGTTCTTCGTGAGCCGGACTGGAGTCCGGCTCTACATCTTATTTGCTTTTCAGAATTTGCATCAGCGCGGCCCGTGATTTTTCGTTGCCGATGCTGCCGAGATAGTACACGGCATCGCTGCGCAGATCATAATTGTCGTTTGTCGTTGCCACGCGGACGAGAAAATCCACCGACTTGTCATTGCCGACATCGGCAATGGCATAGAGGGCGGTTTGGAGCTGCTTCTCTTTTGCCTTCGGGTAGCCGTTGAACAGGCTAATCAGCGCATCGGTGGATTTGTTCTTATCTACCCGCAAATCGGCGATTGTGTAGAGGGCGGTAACCTGGACTTCATCGCTCGCATCTGTCCGGGCAACATCGATCAGCACCGGCAGTACCTCAAACTTCTGGAAATCGCTCAACGACTCCAGCGCCGTCGTCCGGACGATCTCCGCCTGGGATTTGTCAAGTGCAATCTCCTTCAACGTCGCAAACGCTTCTTTGTCGCTGCCCGACTCGCCCAACGCCCGGATTGCATCGAGTTTGATACGCGTTTTCGGGTCTAGATCTTTTGTCTTTGATGTGAAACCTCCCATCGACCACGCAACGGGCGCTCTGGGTGGTCTCGGTGTTCGCAACATGCCGCGCTGTACCTTGCGCATGGCGAGTTCGGCTTCACGCATCGCCTTCTCGCTTTCGCGCATGGTTGTTCCGATGCTGTAGGTGTACGAGCCGGAGCCGGTTTTCACCTTGAGATTTTTCCCGTCGGGGGCGACGATCACGATGTTGTCATTCACATCTGCAACCGCGTCATCAACGTAACGACTGTCGGGGAAATCATTGATGAACTTTTCGTATGCCGCGAGTCCCTTGGTTCTGTCGAGCCTTTTTTGCGCATAGGCAGACCAATAGGCCGCATCGTCGAGGTATTCACTTTTGGGAAACTTGGCACTCACTTCGGCGAACTTCTTCATCGCCTCGTTCCATTTATCAGCGAGAATAAACGTGTACCCTTCCTTGTACGTCTTGTATGCAGGATCCTTTTCATTCTCGCCTTCGCCGAGTGCCGAAGCATCCGCAAGAAACGGACGGGGAGTGGTGGAATACACGGCTTGCGCATCCGCGTATGGTGCGGACAATACAAGCGCCGCAAGAAAAAGAATGTGTGATCGTTTCATGTTGACTCCTAATAGATTCGCCCGGATTGACTTGTTTGATTTGTGTCGTACGACGCTGCCGCCATTCTGATCTTGAACAACAAATTCTCTTGCCGGATGCCGCTGCGAATCAGCTCGACATTCGGGAGATCGGTTGTTTCTTCGAGATTCGCCAATTCGATCATGATCTTCTCAAGATCGCGGATGAGCCGCGCCGAACGCCCGTCCAGCGGCTGCTGCTGAAGAAACCTCGCCTCGTGCACAAGGCTGCGGGAAACCGTCCGCTCGTTGCTGAGATCGATGTTTTGCTCGTCTTCGGTTTTCAGATTGGCAAGGCCGACGAGAAGAACTTTCGATTTGCGGAAATAATCACTGATGCGCTGCTGGGATTCGCTTGCTGTCGGCATCATCAGTGTCTCTTCGGGCAACGTATTCTTCTCTGTAACAAGCATCGAAGATTCGTCTTGCGGGCGGAAAAGGATCACGGCAGCAACAATGCCGGCCAACGCAGCTCCGGCGCTGAATGCGTAAGCTGGACGCAACGCAAAGAATGAACGAACCTGCTCAATGAACGAAGTGACCCTGTCGCGTTTCGGTACGCGTTGCAGGCGAATTTCCCGCTCGATATTTACGGCAAGTGACTGCCAGAATGCCTCGTCCCGAATTTCTTCCGGTTGTGAAGCCGGACGCGGAAGTATCGCAAGAGTCTTACGCAGTTCGCTCAACTCGTTTGAGCATCGCGTGCAGGATGAGAGATGCTGTTCGACCGTTTTGCGATCGCTTTCGTTCAATTCGTTCTGAACAAAATCATACAACAGATTCTGAATAGCAGAATGCTTCATACCAACCCCTCCTGCAAGTGTTCAAGCCTGCTTCTCATCTTCTTCAATCCTCTGAACAAATGTGTCTTCACTGTCCCCTCCGAGCATCGCAGAATGTCGCTTACCTGCCGTGTGGAAAGTCCGTTCATGTGCCGAAGTATCACCACCGCCCGTTGCAGCGTTGGCAGTTCGTGCAATGCCCGCTCAATGTATGCCTGCCGTTCCTTCACCACAATCTCTTCATGATGTTCGCAATCGGCCCCGCTTTGCATCTCTTCCAACGGCACGTGCCGCTCGATTCTGTTCTTGTCGAGCCGCTTTCTTGTCAACGCCACGTTCACAACAATCCGATGAAGCCATGTGCTGAATTCCGCGTCACCACGGAACGACGGCAGCGCCGCATACACTTTGACAAACGCCTCCTGCGTCACATCCTCCGCACTGTCATGATTGCCCGTGAACCGGTACGCGATATTGTATGCCTGCCGGAGGTGACGATCCATCAGCAGACGGAACGCACCGCCGTCTCCTTCCTTTGCTTGTTGGATAAGTTGCTGTTCGCCACGCTCTCGCGCCGGCAGAACGGGCTCTTCAGCAGCCGCCATCGGGTTTCCGTAATTTCTATTGATTAGACGACCGGAGGTTCCGGTTGGTTGACAGCAAGTTTGCTGCAATTTGCCGTCCGGTAGTGGATACGAAAAGGGGGAAAGGGGGTTACGAACTACTGGAAATTCATGTAATACACCCAGTACAGCAGCGGAATGAGGACTCCGATGCCCACAAACCATTTTCCCCGGCCCGTGATGCCTGTCGGACCTTTGAGCATGAACATGCCGGTAATGGCCATCATGATCAACGCAACGGCAAACAGATCGGCGATGATGGTCCACGCTTTCTTGGGGGCGTTCACGTGGAGCTGGTTCATCTCGAAGAGAACGCGGCGCGGACGGGTAGATTCGAGCAGTACATTCCCCGTCGGCAAATCAACGGAGTAGGTTTTCTTGTCGTAGAAGAGTTGCAACGTTTCAGGGTCGGGACGGAATGTGTTTTTCGGTTCTCCGGTGAGATTGAGTTTGGAGATGGCTTCAGCGACAATTTGCTCACGATCGGTTGTCGTGATCGGAGAAATAGTAATGATCTCCTTCTCGATTTTGTAGTTCGGATTCCAGTCAGCAATATGGTTTACCGCGAGACCCGAGATGCCGTAGATCAATGTCAGCGCAACAACAACGTAGCCGATGTCGCGATGAAGGATGTTGTTCCACTTACGCCATTTGAATTCTGCCATAACAATCAATTCTTGGAAAGAATTTTGCCACGAAGGCTCACGAAGTTACAACACTTCCCTTTGTGTTCCTTTGAGCGCTTTGTGACTTCGTGGTTGAAAAAATGAGGTGTTAGATGGAAAAGCCGCAGCGTACCGTGCGGAATAACGCTGCGGCCCAAATTACTGTAATCCGTAATCCCCAACCCTACTTTATCACCGCGCCTTCACCCATGATCTGCACAACCGTCTTGGGGCCGGTAACTGTGGAAGGATCAAATTCCTCGCCTTGCTCCTCTGCGTGATGTTTCCCCTGCTCGATGAGTTCTTCAACCGTGTACTTCTTCACCGAAATGACTCCTTCGGCAAGAGCCGTCTTTCCTTTTGCATCCATCGGGAAGACGATCACGCCGTCATCAACTTTGAAGCGGATGGACTCGAATTCCTTGTCGCTTGCGACTTTGATCCAGCAGCCGCGGTTGGCGCAGACGTCAACAACGGCGCCTTCAACAAGGATTTTCTTGCCATTGTATTGTTCGGGATTGGCGAGGATGTCGGAGACTTTTGTTTTCTCTTTGAGGGTCAGCTTCTTGCCGTAGTTTTTAGGGCCGGCTATTACCATCGAGCTGACGAGCACGATAGTCACGGCGATTGACAGAACGTGTTTGTAATTCACGTGATTCTCCTTTTTCAGAATAATGAACAATGTAAATAGTACGTATCAGACTTCTACTGTCGTTTCCTTTTCCTTCCCTGCCGTCGTTCCAAACACATAATCCCACAGCGGCGAGCTGACGCCGTAACGCGTCTGAGGATCCTGGTAGTGGTGCAGCATGTGATACTGCTTCAGCCACAACCAGCCCGAAGACTTCAATGCGAAATGATGCGATGCGTAGTGCCACGAATCATAAATCATGTAGCCGAGAATGAAGCCCGCAAAGAAGGGGGCCGTATACGCGACTCCCAGCACCGCCACGAAGAGATAGTAGAAGAGAAGTGCCAGCGGTATGCTGACAACAGGCGGCATCACGAGTCGCAACGAATCGTTCGGATAGTCGTGATGAACGCCGTGCATCATGAAGTGCAGGTACTTGCCCCACTCGGACGTCGGCTCGTAGTGGAATACAAAGCGGTGAAGCAGGTATTCGGCGAGCGTCCAGAAAAACAATCCGGCAAAAAACAAGCCTACAATGCCACCGTTCGTCATCGAAGGATTGATCGATGCCTGGTAAAGAAAATAGGCCATCACGGGAATGTAGACGATCAGCGGAATGCTCGGATGGACGTGGGAGAAAAATTCTAAAAAATTACTCTTGAAAAGCCGGGCCGACTCGTCTTTGTTCGATACATAATTCTTTGACATAGATACCTCAGGGGATATTTGCTTCAACAATCTACGTCAAAGATATGCAAAACAGGCGAAAAACTCAATTTCCTGGAAACCGGCGATTTGTACCTTGATAATCAATCCTTCGGTCCGTAGTCAGGAACGTCGCCGCGGAAGTGGTTATACACGGGTTTGTCCAGTTCCTGGAACCGCCGTTGGTATTCTTCTCTGCTGATCGCGTTCTGCCACTTTCCCGTGAGCATTGCAAGTCCCGTTATCGCAACAAATACTCCGGCCACCAGCGTTCCGTACACCCACGTCGGAACGGCGTTCTTGCTTTTTGCGCCGGGGCGAACATCGAGCGTGTTCTTTGCCGGACACGCCTGCACGCACTGCATGCAACTGATGCACTCGTCGCTCCAGACGCGTCCCGTTGGGCTGCTCTTTCTGAGATTTCCGATTCTGTGAACGTTGATATTCGAGGGACACGCTTTCGTGCAGAGTTCGCAGTCGATGCACGTCGATTTGTTGCGCGTGATTTTCAACGGGCTCAGCCAGCCGGCGATTCCCAACAACGCTCCGTACGGACAAAGAAATCTGCACCAAAAATTCTTGATAAAGATCGAAAACACCATCAGGATGATGATCGTCCAGAGGGCAAATGTGGAGATGTCGGCAAAGAAGAGATACATCTTGATATCCGCAACTTTGTTGTACGGACTGTGGATGAAATTCTCCAGACTGAACAAGTCCATCTGCCAGATTGCATTGACGAAGAAGTAGAGGAGAAGATACTTGAGAGAACGAAGCGGATAATCCAGCCAACGCCATACTGTGAAGTTACGCTTGAAGATTTTCTTCCCCAACATCCATAACGATTCGCTCAGCGTGCCGATCGGGCAGAGCCAACTGCAGAATGATTTTCTCAGCGCAAGACTTACGGCGATGATGGCAAGTAGAATGAACACCGAAGAGGGATGAATTGGGTTCAGTGAGCCCGAGAGAACCCAGTGTTTCAGACTCATCAGCGCGCTGATGGGGAGAAATCCTTCTGCGCCCGGCGGTCGCTCGAAAAACTGCTCCGTTCCGCCGGACATTCCCCATTGCATGAACAGATAGAACTCGACCCCGATCCAGATGCAAAGCAGCGCAAACGCAAGCTGCACAGCCGATCGCTGGAATTGCGCATCCTCTTTCCATCGAAGGACGAGCCGCTTGACGAAAGAGGGTTCCGCGGAGTAGTTGATTTTCTCTTTCCGCAACTCACGCGGCAATTTCTTGATTTTCTTTTTGGGGTCGGCCTTACGTGCAAGCTTGACTATGTCAACGGTTTCTGCCACCTCTTCAACCGTCAGTGTCGTTCCTAAATTCTCTATTCTCATTGTCTGACAATCCCGTTCTCAGATTTGCGAAAGCATTTCGTAAACCATCAATCTCTGCCCATTTTCAGCCTCTCATCATCAACACTGTATACCATTGCAAGGCGAGTGCCAATTCAGATTAATTTATCTTATTTAAACCTATCAAAAAAGGCTCAGGAACGGGCAGAACGATACTCTGTTTTCTTCATATCCTTTGCCATTTCCGCTATGTTCTTCCTGACGAGCATGTCATAGATTTCATCCCGCATTCTCCCCCACGTTTCATGCACCGAGCAGGGATTCTTTCCGGAACATTCCGGAAACCCCATTACGCAGTTCTTTGTGAAGTCAGCCCCATCAATAGCGTTGACAACATCAAACAATGTGATGTCCTTTGCTTTCCTGCCGAGCGCGAATCCGCCTGTCGGGCCTTTGAGCGACGTCAGCAGTCCCGTACCCGCCAATCGCTGAAGAATTTTTCCTAGAAAGTGGTATGGAATGTCGAGCCGTTTGGTGAGTTCTTTAATGGATGTCATTTCGCCTTCGGGTTTGAGGGCAAGATAGAGAACGCCCTGGATGGCGTATTCACATTGGCGGCTGAAAAGGATGCTCATTTTGTTTCGGACTTTGCTCTCTTAAATATGATGAACGGTGCCGTTAAAAGCAACACAACGGCACACCTCAATACAACGCCCTGCTGAACTCGCGCCTGAAGTTCTGCGTAATCCCGTGTTCTTCCCCTAAAATCTTGAATATAGCAATGCACGCCTTGCGCGAGCCGTCATCGTCGTAATAGCGGTTGGTCCGAATCACGCTAATGAAGCCCTCGAGCGCGGCGGCAAAATCACCCAATTCCATCCTCCTGATGGCTGAAAGATACTCGCCCTTCACATCCTCCTCGGGGAGCCGATCGTCGCTCCCGGCGATCTCTGCGAGGCGCGCAAATGTCCGGATTGCTTCGGCCAGATCATATGCTTCCGAGTCCTGCTCGATGTCCGTAACAAGCGAAAGCGCCTTGCCCCGATCGGTGAAAACGAGAAGCCGGGCAAGAAGGGCCCGCGCTTTGTGATTCCCGGGTTCATGCAGAACCACGTCTTCTAGAAGTTGTTGCGCTTGTTGCGAGTTGCCTTCCTGTATAAAGTGTTCTGCCTGTTCAACGGACTTTCTGTATTTGCCCGGTATGTTCTTTGCCAGCCATTGCTTCACCATCGGCTCCGGCAAAGCGCCGACAAATTCGGTTTCGACTTTGCCATCAACAAACAACTTCACATTCGGTATGCTGCGGATATTGTATTGCGCGGCAACGTCGGGGAGTTCTTCCGTGTTCACCTTCGCAAGCTGCCAGGCTCCGTTTGCCTGAGCCGCAAGTCGTTCTAGTACGGGACCCAGGATTTTGCACGGCCCGCACCACTCCGCCCAAAAATCAACCAGTACGGGAATCTCCTTGCTTCGCTCAATAACTTCAGATGTGAAATCTCTTACATCATACTCCATTCAGACAATACTCCTTTGGGGATATACAGTGTCGTTCCATTGTGAGAAATTGATGCAAGAATGTCAAGGAGGGTTCAGGCAAAAAATATTGACTTTCATCGGGGGAGGATATATTTTTATGCCGAAGGTCTTTGACAATCCTCTTGCTCCGATTTCCGGCGGGAATCCGGTGCAGGAGGTTTGTGCTTTTTGAAACGCTATCTCTCAGAAAGGAGTCTTCTATGCCAGCCTATGCATATTTCTGCAACGATTGCAAGAGAGAATTTACCGTGTTCCTGACAATGACCGAGCATGAGAAAGGAACTCCTCCCGCATGCACCAACTGCGGCAGCAAGAATGTTGTTGCCGAATACTCCGGCGCAACGGTCATTACCTCGAAGAAGAGTTGAAGGAAGAGTTGCAAATTGACCGGAAAACCCGTTAGTTCAACGTGACTTCTGTACGTTGAATTCCGTCCCGTTGAACCAATGGAGTTTTTTTTGATGAAGTATGTTGTCGCGGCAATTACCCTTTGTTGCATTCTATCACTAAGCACAGCCCAGCAAAGAGCAACTGAATGGGGCGGAAAGGCAAATATTGAACGCGGACGGTACATCGCCGAACATGTTGCTCTTTGCATCCAGTGCCATACACCCCGCGACGGAAACGGCGAGTTGATTCTTTCGCGCTCATTCGAAGGTGCAGCAATCCCCGTTGCTAAACCGGCGCAGCTGCGTGTGTGGGCCGAGTTTGCGCCGCGCATCGCCGGCTTGCCGCAGTATTCCGATGAACAACTCATCAGGCTTCTCACGACTGGAATTGGGAGGGAAGGAAAACCGTTGCGTTCACCGATGCCGACGTTCAAGTTGTCATGGCAGGACGCAGCCGATATCGCCGTCTATCTCAGATCAATAAAGTAAGTAGGCGCTATGGCTCGTGTCGTTCACTTTGAAATCCAGGCCGCCAATCCCGATCGGGCGATTGAGTTCTACTCAAACCTCTTCGATTGGAAATTTCAGAAATTTCCCGGCAACACTCCCTACTGGCTGATCTCCACCGGTTCCCCGGAGGAACCCGGAATCGACGGGGGGTTACTGCCGCGAAACGGAAGCCTGCCTGCAGAGGGAGCTGCCGTGAATTGCTACGTATGCACAGTCCAGGTTTCGTCGGTGGATGAGAGTGTGAAGAAAGCCACAGAGAGAGGCGGCATGAATGTCGTGCCGAAGATGGCAATTCCCGGCGTCGGATGGCTTGCCTATTGCAAGGATCCTGAAGGGAACATCTTTGGCGTCATGCAACCCGACACGTCGGCTGCGTAGCCGCAATCTTCATCTCACGTTTACATTTCAATCAGACACTCACAAAGGAGTTCTTTCATGGAGCTACTGACCGGAATTATCGCCCTGATTATCGGCTTCTCGGTGGGATGGTTTCTGCGCGGCAAGCAAACACTTGGCGCCACCGAACCGCCCGATGCCGGACTTTCCTACAAGCTGCAACAGCGTGATGAGGAGCTGCGTGCCGCACGGTCTGAAATTGCCGTTCATACCGCAACGCTCGACACGCTGAGGAATGAACTGGCCATTCTCACAAAGAAGCAACATGCCGGCCCTTCTGCTCAAAGGAAGCCTGCAACAAAACCGGCAGCAAAGCGGAAAGCAACTCACGCAAAGAAAGCTGTCGCAAGTCACAGGAAGAGACGCTGAACGCAAATCCGTGAGTAGATGTAATCACCGACAGAGCATTCGACGATGCTCTGTTTTGTTTTTTATGCCGTTTCAGAATAGGTTGACTGCATTTCTCCTCAGTCGCAACAAGCCCATTGTGTCATTCTGAGACCGCCGCTCAGGGTCGAAGAATCCAGAATCCCAGCCTATGTTCCGGATTCCTCACTACGCTTCGCTCCGTTCAGAATGACAGCCCGGTTAGACGCTTCATTCAAAATGCATCCAACTTTTTCGACATCCCATCAGATTATGATTGCGGAACGCGGGATTCTGAAGGAATTCTCCCGAGGAGGATTTCGGCAACCCGCTCAATTGAGGGATCGTCGAGTCTGCATACCTTCGGGTCACCCGGACACTGTCTGCTGCAATATCCTTCGTGAGGAAGAATCACCTCGGCATCATTCCCCTTCGGCCCCCACAGTGTCGGCGAGCAGGCTGTAAGCGGACAAAACAAGCTGACTGTCGGCACACGCAGCGCTGCGGCGATATGCATCGGCCCGGTGCTGGAAGAGAGCAGCACACGCTCATGTGAAAGCACGCTCATCAATTCCCGCAGTGTAAGTTTTGCACGCAGATCGATGAAGTGCGGATTGCGGGGAAGAGAAACATTGTTCGTTCCATCGGTGAAGATGATCTTGAGAGATTTGGGTGTACGACGGACGAGAAACTCCGCCAACTCACCATATTTCGCAGACTCCCAGTTCGGAGCCGAGTTGCCGCTTCCAATGTGAAACCCCACGATCAGATCTTCTTCCTTCACTCCGGCCTCCCGTAGAATCGCCATACCCCGCTCCCGTTCGTCAGATGTGAGAAAGACTTCAGTGGAAAGATCGTCGGTCTCTACACCGATTTTCCTGCCTAAATCCAGACAATAATCTGCTTCGTGACGCAGAGGAATGTACTTCTTCCGGCTTACGCCTTTCATAAACGTCAGCACGCCGTAGAGTTTCGTCCCGACGCCAACGCGGCGCGGGATTCCTGCCCAAAACAACATCCATGCAGCGCGTTCGGTGGGAAGAAGCAGAAGCGCGGTGTCGTACCTGCTGCGGCGCATGGCCCGTACCTGCCGCCAGAACCCTGCGCGGCCCGCATGTTCCCCCGCCGGGTCGTCGACGACAATTTCATTGAGATGCGGATTGTGCAGCAGTACATCACGCGTGTACGGACGTACCATCGCGCCGATGAATGCGTCGGGGAATGTCTGCCGGAGCGCGCGGATCAGCGGCGTGGCAAGCACAACATCACCGATGCGGTCGGTACGGACGACAAGTATGCGGCGCGGGCTTCTCATGAGTGGTGTTCACAAGATAGTTACCGCGCGGGAGAATTGCCAGAACAGGGTTTATACCGCCTCACGCGCTTATACTTGGTCGTCACGGTCTCTTGATCGTCATGGCACCGTGGCGACAAATTTGTTGTGTTTAGAAATGGAAAGGAAGTTGCTGTCACGGTGCCGGATTGGTTCAGGAAACCGTGACAGCCCAGAAAAAGGATAGTAGAGTGCCCCGATGTTGATTTTCGGGTCGAGGGCGTGAAAACGGCGGAGGAAGCCGTGGTCGAAGGAAGAAACAAGGGCACGCGGGCGGCAACGCCAGCGCGTTCCTCCAAGGTCCGTGAACGGATTATTGTTTGCTTCCGTCTGGCGTTAACAGACGGCCTCTTCCAAGCGGTGATGTTAGCGCATCACCGCTTGGGTTTCTTGCGGTGAGGCACTGGAACTTTTTGTCTCATGTATCCTCCTTTCTCCCTCATTTGATGAGCAACATCTTGCGTGTAAGCTGCACAGTTGATGTTCGCAACGTGTAAAGGTAAACGCCGCTGGGAACGCCCGCCGCCGACCATTGCACGGTGTACTTGCCACCCGGCTTTTCTTCGTTGACCAGTGTTGTTACGTGTTGACCTAAGAGATTGACAATTTCAAGTTGCACAAGGCACTTTGTTGCAATGGTGTAGGCGATGGTTGTTACCGGATTGAACGGATTGGGATAATTCTGTTCCAATCGAAATATCAACGGTCGGGTGTCTTGCCCCCTTTCGGTTGAGGTGACAAAATCCGATTCATAGTTACGCACACAATGCCGAAACATGATGGGTGGCAGGAAGGAAGTCCAAGCAAATATCAGGTCAGTTCTCTGGTCTTGGTCTATGTCCAGAAAGTAGAAATTGTTGAGATATGCGGAGTCCAATCGCCACGTTCCCATCTTTTGCCCGGCGGGTAGATATACGTGCAAATCAGACCAAGTGGTATCAAGCGGAGTCACATCATATGTGTTCGCACCCGCCACAACAAACTGTCCATCGAGGATGCCGGAATTCACCCATAGTGGACTGTTACGCAGTGATGAATCGGCGAACACCACACGCCATGTTGTATCGGCGACATAGTCGAGAAGAAAGACAGAGCCGTGACCTATTGGCCCAGGGGCACCGCTGAAGAACTTCGGCATGCCGCTTCCTGTATTCACAAACATCACGGCTCCCGTGCCTGATTCTAATCCCGTGTGGATTTTCCGTGTCAGCCATTGCCCCGAGGGACTTCGCCAGAGATAATCCACCGGCACCGGTTCATGAAAGCCGTACGAGCCTCCGGCAGGAACGATCTCGTCTGTTCCCCCGCCATCAATTTGCCCCACCGCAAAATCGAACGTGTAGGGATAATAGCGTGCAAGCTCTTGTGTGCTGAACGAAAACGAGCCGTCTATTCCCCGAACGGAGAATTCCGCTACGTAAATGAGGGTTTTCTCAATCCATGATGGGGCTTGCGGGTTGCTGTGCTGCACACAGAATTCCTTCCGCCCGTTGTGGTTCACATCAGATTCCATGGCCTTGAAAATATATCCGGGTGAACTGAAAATGATATTCGATTCACACATGCGATACTGCCCGGGACCGTCGCATTCGAGAAACGCAATGCCCGGAGTTGTGGTAGAGATGATGGCGATCTCTTTTTTTCCATTTTTGTCAAGATCAGAAATACAGTATGGCCACCCCCCTCCATTCCGCAGCACCGTATCCCAATCAACGACATATTGGTTGTTACCGACATGTTCATAGACTACAACGCGGCTTGTATCACCCATAGTGCGGAGCACCTTATAGAAGTACACCAACTCCATCTTGCCATCATTGTCAATATCATCAATAAGCAATGCCGTTACCGGTTGGTGTTGTTCCTGGCTGCGCCACACTTCGTGAAAGCTCAGCAGCGGCACTCCCGTTGCCGTTTGCGGCAAGGAGGCAAAACCCGCTCGTTGCATCTGCTCGTGCCCGATCTTCTCCTCGCGTCCGTCGGCTGTCACATACAAGTCCCCCCAACTCGTGTGGTCGTAGATCATCCCATTGAACATGTTGCTCTTCTTAAACTCCAGCTTCGCAACTTCACCGCGTATCGGCTGCTCGTACACCGGCACACTTCCGTATGTCCCGTTGCCCATGTTGCGCCAGACTTGTACCTTGCCGTCCGAATAGTATGCGAGATCAAGCAACGGGTCGGGGTCGTAGAGACCGAGGGCAACAATGGACGGGAGCGGATAGACGGGTTGGCCGTGCTGTACAATCACGCCGAAGGAGTACAGAGTTTTCAACTGTTCGCCGGCCTTTAACGACACAATGGCCGGAAACATCAATACACAAGCGCAGACCGATCTGACCGTTGTCATATATCCCCCCTTGATACGCGAGCAAAAAAATGTCAGTGAGGCAGAAGCGCGACCCATGCAGGTCGATAAAGAACGATCAACACTCTGGGCTCTCATAGCGGCCTCCAGTTTATCGCAACCGTGCCCCACCTGCATTTGGCACAAGCTTCTAATCCTCCAGAGAAGAGAAGAGAAGAGAAGAGAAGAGAAGAGAAGAGAAGAGAAGAGAAGAGAAGAGAAGAGAAGAGAAGAGAAGAGAAGAGAGTATTCTACTGCATCGCGAATGATGTGAACCACGACGCCAATCTTTTCCGGCTGTGCAAACGCCGTCGCAGGTTGCAGCAAGAACACACAGAACACAACAAACAACAAGTGTGCTGGTCGCATGATAACCTCCCAATGTGATTGGATATTGTTAAGGGCGGGTGCCCACAAGCACCAGACCCCGTTGTATTGTGGCGCTGTAATCCGCGCCCACCGCTATGACTGTATTGCCGCGCAGACCAACACCGTTGTACACATGCAAGGAGTTCGTTAAGTGGTGAAATCGTCTCCAGATGTTTCCGTTGAAGTGCCACACCATGCCATCAAATCCGGCGATGAAGAGATCGTTCCCGGCGCTCCCGCGAACACGGGTGGGGAAACTGCCAAGCGGAAGAACTTCCTTTCGTGCCGTCCCTCCGGCAGGGTGTTGCCGCCAGACCCCTTCTGCACCAGCAACATACAGGCTGTCGTTCCCAGTTGACCAGACTGTCTGCAGCAAACCATCGTATGGTTGATTCGACACGGGTGGAGGCGTCTTCCAGATGGTTTGCCATGCTGCGCCGTCATACCTGAGAAGAACGCTCTCCGAGTAGTCCGGCCTGTACCCACATGCCCACACCACGCTCCCGTCGGGGCTGCCCCACACGTCGAGAAGATCAACCGTTGTGTTGCTTACGAGTTTCAACCATGTAGAGCCATTCCACCGTACAACTGTACCTTCGTTACCAACGCCAATAATAAGGCTTGAAGATGTCCCCCAGAGTTTTTCAATGGTCTCGTTTCCTGAGAGGATTGTTCCGCGAAGAGGGTATCCGACGTAGCTTGTTCCATTCCAGTGAACCACGCTTCCGGCAGCGAACCAGATATTGTTGGACGCAAGTGCCAACACCCCGCGTATCGGGGCCACATTTGTGGGAGGCCCCGTGAACTGAGTTATGACCCTTGTGGGCATCCACATTGTTCCGTTCCACATCATCGCACCTACTGCCTGCTGTCCGAACGGGCCAGTTGTGTCAACTCCAAACAAGGCACCAACAGCCCACGCTGTCCCGTCATCCAACAAGGCAACATCCCTGAGATAACTCCCAAACTCGCCAATTGAGTCTGTGGTGAAGGTCCAGTTATGGCTGGTCGTATCCGGTCCGCCGTTGGGGGGCACAACGGGGGGTTCCTTCTTGCACGTCAGCGCAAGCGCGCAGAGCGCGGCACATGCCGCAACGGCTAATGTTCGTCGCATATAAACCTCGCTGGGATACTCGTCAAGGAGTGTCGGGACTTCTCCGCGGGTGAGCCCATGATGAAGGAGACCTTCGTCATGGTTGTGTAAAGCGCAGCCTGTTCAAGAACAGGGAGACAGCGGGTTGTCATGGTACCTCCCTCAGCAGTAGTATGGTGTCTGCGTTACGCTAATGTTAGTTTAACAAAAAAAAAAAAACGAAAGTCAATAGGCGGGGGAATTAATTTTGTTGCGGTGTGTTCGCGTTCGCCCGTCCCATCGGGCTGCGGTGTGTCTTTGAGGCCTTAGGGCTGCAGCGAATGAGCCCGGCCCCGCGCTGTATCGCGTGTTGCGGTGTTCAACAACGTCGTTGTTCAACGTTCTGCGCGCATTGCGTGACTTGTCTTGCGGCTACATCGCCTCAAGCACGCGCTTCAGCCGCTCTTGAACTTCCTCTGCAATCGGCTTCATCGCGTCGTTCCCGAGAATCTGTGTCATCACCATCGGATCGAAGATGGAAACTGTCGAGTTGCCGTTCTCTTCATACACAACAACGTTGCAAGGAAGCAGAAGGCCGATTTCTTTTTCGGCCTGCAGCGCTTTGAACGCAAAGGGCGGGTTGCACGCGCCGAGAATCACATACTTCCTGAAATCGACATCCAACTTCTTCTTCATCGTCTCTTTCACGTCGATGGTTGTCAGCACGCCGAAGCCTTCTTTCTTGAGTTCGTCGGTGACTTTTTCCACTGCTTGATCGAATTGCAGAGTTGTCGTTTTGGTAAAGCCGTAGTTCACTCTTGCCGCCTTTGTTCCTGGTTGAGGTTTCTTCCTGAATTGCATCAATACGATGCCGGAACTCCGGAAAAGGGGTCAACAACAAAGCGTCGGGAACGTGCAGATACTGCGGCAGTTAGCGGGATGCGGTACGCAGAAGCTTTCGAATCTCTTTCGGATAATCCGTCACAACAATCTTCACACCGGATTGCCTCGCCTTCGCAAGTTGCCGCCGTGAATTCACGCCGTAACAAGCAAGCGCAATGCCGTTTCTTTCCGCATCATCAATAAAACTCTTGCGCAGTTGCGTAACGCTGCAAATAAACACGGACGCCCCGACGCGGCGGGCAAGGGTGGAGGGTTTTCGCGCTGCGTCACGCAACGGAAAATACAGCGCGCCAATCTTCATGGTCGGATCGAGTGCGTGGTAGCGCCGGAGAAATTTGTGGTCGAAGGAAGACACAAGGACACGCCGGGCAAAGTTCTTCTCACGAATCACCAGAAGAAGCGATTCTTCAAACGCAATCCGCTTCCGGGTTTCCCCGTCCGTTTTGACTTCGATGTTGAGATTGACGTGGTGGGGAAGAATATCGATGACCTCGCGAAGAGATGGGATCCGCTCCCCGGAGAACTTCCTGCCGAACCAGGAGCCTGCATCATATGAACGCAGGTCGGCAAGCGTCAGGTCCCGGACTTTTCCCTTGCCGTTCGTCGTGCGGTTGACGCTCCTGTCGTGCAGCACAACAAGCTCGAAGTCCTTCGTCATCCGGACGTCGAGTTCAATCATGTCGGCGCCGTCGGCAATCGCTTGCCGGAATGCAGCAAGCGTGTTCTCGGGAGCCACGCCTGAACTGCCGCGGTGGGCGACAATCAGCGGAATGCGTTCATACATCACTCACCCCTTCCAACAAAAAAAAAGCTATGCTCCGACCAATTGCTTGATTTCCTCATACACCGAGTCAACGGATGCCATGCCGTCCAGTTGCACAATCACGCCGCGTTCCTTGTAGAAGTCCAGAACAGGCTTCGTGGTGGAGGTGTAGATTTCGAGGCGTTTACGCACCGTCTCCTCTTTGTCATCTTCGCGTTGAATGAGCTTGCCCCCGCATTCGGGACACGGGCTGTCGGTCGTGACACCATCGGAAAGTTTGTTGTAGATGTTGCCGTCGTTCACACACATCAGGCGCGAGCCGAGGCGGCGGATGATTTCCGCATTGTCGACGTGGAAGTTGATGACTTTGTAGTTCCTGATGTGCAACTCTTCGAACAGCGCCGCAAGTGCCTTTGCCTGATCGACTGTCCGCGGGAAGCCATCAAGGATAAATCCGTTTTGTACTCTTGGCGAGGTGAGAACTTCGCGAACAATCCCGATCATGACGTCATCGGGAACGAGGTGGCCCGCATCCATGATGCTTTTTGCCTTCTTGCCTAATTCTGTTCCTGCGGCAACGGCAGCGCGCAGCATGTCGCCGGTGGAAATATGCGGCACACCGAACTCTTCCGAGAGAAGTTTTGCCTGCGTTCCCTTGCCGACGCCCGGAGGGCCAAACATGAGTAATCGCATTGTCGTCCTTGGTCAGTAGTCAATATAGATGGTATCCCGTTCAGGCCGGAATACCGGAGCCGGAACGGCGCGTGGAAAGCCGGACTTGCCGTGCGTGCTCCTTTTCCGTTTTCACGGCAAGCTGTCCGCAGGCGGCGTCAATATCCTCGCCCGCGCTGCTTCGCACAAACACCGAAAGGTTGGCTGTACGAAGCCGGTCGGCTATAGCATTCATGCGGGGAGACGGCTTGAGCGAGGCGCCCAAACCGGCCACTCCTGTGAACGCTATCGAATGAAACGGGATGATGTTCACTTTGCACGGCACGCGCCGGGCCAACTTGACGAGTTGGGCCACTTCGTAGTCCGAATCGTTCACGCCGTCGAAGAAAACATACTCGTACGTCACCCGTTTGCGCGTTCTCGCATGATAGTACTCGATCGCCGACATCAGTTCCGCGAGATTGAATTTCTTGTTGATGGGCATCAGCGTCGTGCGCGTTTCATCAACGGCACTGTGTAACGACACGGCAAGTTTTGCCTTGCAGCCGCTCTCCGCCATGAGTCGAATTCTATCCGCCCAGCCTGCCGTGGAAATGGTAATTCTCCGGGCCGCGATGTTCAACCCGGTGATGAGAATATCGACAGCCTTCATCACATTGTCGAAATTCATCATCGGCTCGCCCATTCCCATAAAAACAATATTGGTAATGGGACGGTGTGCTTCGCGCCTCACCTGCATTACCTGGCCTACTATTTCGCCCGCCGTCAGATTTCGCAGCAACCCCATTGACGCCGTTGCGCAAAACCTGCAGTCTAAAGCACATCCCACCTGACTTGATATGCACAGCGTCAGCCGACGCTGCTCCTCCTCATGGTCGGCCTCGTGGCCGCGAAAAGCCAGCCGGGGGGGAATAAGGACGCTTTCGACATGTAAGCCGTCATGGAGCTTGACGAGGAACTTTGCTGTTGCATCGCCGTGCGAACGTTGGCGGCGGACGATGTCGACGCGTTCGAGGGAAGCATGCTGTTCCAGTTGTTCACGAAATGATTTCGCGAGGCTGGTCATTTCGGAAAATGACGACGCATCCTTTGCGTAGATCCAGTCAAAGAGCTGCCTACCCCTGTAGCGCTTTTCGCCTATACGTTCGGCAAAATCAGAAAGCTCTTGAAGGGTGAGGCCAAACAGATTGTTATGCAGAGAAGTCATGCACGACCAATCTACAAAACGCAACGGAGGTATTCAAGGAAGTTCGGATACCCAACAGGATTGACAAAAAAGCCTCCGGGCGCCGATTGCCCGGAGGCTTGCACATCGTACACAGTATCGGTTACAGCTCGGCGTCAACCTGCCCGAGGACCTGCACCTTGACAGACAAGCCGTTCGGAACGGGGACTTGCGAAACGTTGCCGTTTGCCGCAAGCGTAATCTGTTGCTTGTTTCTAATTGCATTCACCAATGCTGTAAGGCCTGCTACATTCCGCGTGATTAGTGGCGAGGTCACGAGCGACTGCGGCGTATTGAAGGCGGCCCATGATCCGCTGTAGGCGAGAATTTGCTGGCCGTTCACTTGTACGGTGCCGCTCACGTTGCCGCCGTACGTGCCATTGGTGCTGACGAGAATGTCATAGATGCGTACATTGTTCAGCACGATCTTGTCAAAACCAATATCA